>JASHTN010000272.1 GCA_030040525.1 Gammaproteobacteria bacterium
CACGGGCGCGCGAAGGCGGAGTCACGTTGCCGCCGCACGGGGCGGTCACGGCCGTCCCGGGCGGGCTCGCGCTCGGCGTCCGGCCGGAGCGCTGGCTGCTGCTCCTGCCGGCGGCCGACTCCGGCACGCGCGCGCGGCAATGGCAGGAGATCTGCGGCCCGGCGGGCGCCACGCTCGAGCTCTCCTCGGGACTAGCCGCGCTGCACCTGACCGGTGCTGCGGTGCGCGAGGTCATGAAGCGCGGCTGCCGCCTCGATCTTGCCGCTGCGGTGTTTCCCGCGGGCGCGGCGGCCGCCTCCGCCGTGGCGCAGGTGGCCGTGATTCTGGCCGCGCTCCCCTCGGGATTGCTGCTGCTCACGCCGGCTACGACCGCGCGACACCTGCGCGAGTGGCTGGCCTCGGTGGCGAGGCCGTTCGGGTTTCACTGCGGCGCGGATGTTACCGTAGCCGCCCTGTCCGGAGATCAACGCCCATGAAGGCTTCTGCGAGAGCCGTCGTCATCGGCGGCGGGGTGGTCGGCGCCAGCGTGCTCTATCACCTCGCCAGGATCGGCTGGACCGACGTGCTGCTGCTCGAGAAGAGCGAGCTCACCTCGGGCTCGACCTGGCATGCCGCCGGCGGCATGCACACCTTCAACGGCGACGCCAACATCTCGCGGCTGCAGAAATACACCATCGACCTGTACCGCGAGATCGAGGCGCTCTCGGGGCAGTCCTGCGGGCTGCACCCGAACGGCGGGCTGATGCTGGCCGCGACCGGCGGTGAGCTCGACAGTCTGCGCCTCATCTGCTCGCGCGCCCGCTACCTCGGCATGGAGACCGAGATGATCTCCCTCGAGCAGGCGCTCGAGCTCAACCCGCTCATCGATGCGAGTCATTTCATCGGCGCACTGTGGCGCGCCGACGGCGGCCACTGCGATCCGTCCGGGACCACCAACGCCTACGTCAAGGCGGCGCGCAAGCTCGGCGCCTCGGTCGAGCGCTTCACCCGGGTGCTCGCGCTCACCCCGAGGCGTGACCGTTCCTGGGACGTGCTCACCGACAAGGGCACCGTGCACGCCGAGCACGTGGTGAACTGCGCGGGGCTCTGGGCGCGCGAGGTCGGCCACATGGTCGGCATCGAGCTGCCGGTGCTCGCCATGGAGCACCACTATCTCCTCACCGAGGACCTGCCCGAGCTCAGGGGCCGTGAGCGGGAGATCGTCAACACCACCGACTACGCGGGCGAGATCTACATGCGCCAGGAGCGCGGCGGGGCGCTGATCGGCACCTACGAGCCGCACGGTGTCATCTGGTCGCCGGTTGCGACCCCGGACGATTTCGCGATGCAGCTGCTGCCGGAGGATTTCGAGCGTCTCGCCCCGTACTTCGAGGTCGGCTTCAAGCACTTCCCGGCGTTGGGCCGCGTCGGCATCCGCAAGGCGGTCAACGGGCCGTTCACCTTCGCGCCCGACGGCAATCCGCTCGTGGGTCCGGTGCGCGGCGCGCCCAACTACTGGGTGGCCTGCGCAGTGATGGCCGGCTTCAGCCAGGGCGGCGGCATCGGACTGGTGCTGTCGCGCTGGATGGCCGAGAGCGATCCCGGTCAGGACATCCTCTCGATGGACGTGGCGCGCTTCGGCGCGTTCGCCACACCCAAGTACACCTCGATCAAGGTGCCGGAGAACTATTCACGGCGCTTCAGGCTCGCCTATCCCAACGAGGAGCTGGCGGCCGCCCGGCCGGTGCGGCGCTCGCCGATCTACGACCGCCTCAAGGACGCCGGGGCCGTGATGGGCGCGAATTTCGCTCTCGAGAACGCGCTGTGGTTTGCACCCGAGGGGATGGCGCCGAAGGAGACGCCCACCTATCGCCGCTCGGAGGCCTTCCCCGTCGTGCGTGCCGAATGTCAGGCGGTCCGCAGCGCCGTCGGCCTCTACGAGACCACCAACTATGGCAAGTACGAGGTCACAGGCCGCGGTGCGCGCGCCTGGCTCGACCGGGTATTCGCCTGCCGGATTCCCGCGCCCGGGCGGCTGGCGCTCGCTCCGATGCTCAGCCCCGCGGGCCGGATCGTCGGCGACCTGTCAATGGCCTGTCTCGCCGAGGAGCGCTATCTGATCGTGGGCTCGGGATTCGCGGAGGAGTTTCACCTGCGCTGGTTCTTCGCCCAGGAGCCTCCCGCGGATGTCGCAGTGCGCTCAGTGGCCGCGACGCTCTGCGGCTTCTCCGTCGCCGGCCCCAACTCGCGCGCGCTGGTGCAGCGGCTCGTGCATATCGATCTCTCGGCTGCGGCGTTCAAATTCTTCCAGGTGAAGGAGACCCCCGTGGGCTTTGCGCCCGCAGTCCTGACCCGCGCCGGCTTCACGGGCGAGCTCGGCTACGAGATCTGGACGACTCCGGATTACTTCGCGACTCTCTACGATGACCTGCTCGAGGCCGGAGAGGGTCTGGGACTGAAGCACTTCGGCGGCCGTGCGCTCTCTTCACTGCGGCTCGAGAAGGGCTACGGCTCCTTCAACAAGGACTTCCGTCCGGATTACACGCCCGGGGAAACCGGGCTCGATCGCTTCGTGGACTTCACCAAGAGTCACTTCACCGGCCGCGACGCCGCGCTGGCCGAGCGCGCCGCGGGTCCGAAGCGGCGCTTCGTCATTCTCGAGGTCGAGGCGCTCGACGCCGATGTGGTCGGCTACGAGTCGATCATGAAGGACGGTGCGGCGGTCGGCTACGCGACCTCGGGCGCCTTCGGGCATTGCGTCGGCAGGAGCCTCGCCGCCGGCTATGTCCCGAGGGCGCTCGCACGTGAGGGCGCGCGCTTCGAGATCGACATCCTGGGCGAGATCCGCCCGGCAACGGTGCGGCTCGAGCCGCTTTACGATCCGCAGGGGCTGCGTCTGCGCAGTTGAGAGGAGAATCGCATGAACAGTCTGCGCGTCCTGGCAGCGCTCGCCCTGCTCGGCGCTCTGATCGGCGTACGGTCGGTCAGCGCCGGCGAAGCCACCCTGTCCACCGCCCAGCGCGCGGCGGTGGACGCCGCGGTGAAGGCCGTGCTCGAGCGCACCGGCGTGCCGTCCGCCTCCGTGGCACTGGTTCGCGACCGCACGATCGTCTACGCGAAGGCCTACGGCTGGGCGCAGCTCGAGCCGAAGCGACCCGCGAATGCCGGTATGCGCTACGCCGTCGGCTCCATCAGCAAGGAGTTCGCGGCCACCGCGCTTCTCATGCTGCAGGAGCGCGGGGCGCTCTCGATCGACGATCCCGCCGGCAAGTACCTGCCGGGCCTCGGACCCGCCGCCGCTGTCAGCATCCGCTCGCTCCTCTCGCACACCTC
>JASHTN010000273.1 GCA_030040525.1 Gammaproteobacteria bacterium
CCTGAGCAGCGGGCGGGCGCAGCGCGCGGAAGCCGAGGCGCAGCAGTCACGTGCCATGGCCGAGCAGGCGCGCGGCCAGGCTGAGCACCTCGTCGCGTACCTGAGCGACGACTTCGCGCGCGAGCTCGAGAGCTTCGGGCGGCTCGATGTGCTCGCGGAGTTTTCGCAGCGGCAGATCGATTACTTCCACGCGCTGCCGCCGGTGCTGCGGGGCCCGGAGAGCCTGCGCAATGCGGCGCTGGCGCTCGTCTACCATGCGAGCGCGCTGCGCACCCTCGGCAACCTGAAGGGCGCGAGCGCCAACATCGACGAAGCGATGCGGCTCCTGGACAAGCTGCGCGGCGGCGGCGACCATTCCGAGGCGACGACCATTGCGCTGGGTCGCGCCGTCTTCGTCAAGGGCCGCATTCTCAACAGCGAGGAGGAGCCGGCGCAGCTCCCGGTCGCGCAGCAGGCCGTCGATATTCTGCGGCCGATTGCGACACGGGCCAACGCGTCGATCGCGGCGCAACGTACTTACGTCCAAGCCCTGACTCGCCTGGGATTCGAGCAGGACAACGCAGGCCGGAATGAAGAGTATGAGGCCGGGGTCCGCTCCGAGCAGGAGGCGCAGCGCATCGCCACCGCCCTCGGCGCGCGCGATCTCAGCAATCTCGACATGGCAGCCGAGTACGCCGAGGCCGGCGCCTGGCTCACCCAAGGGCTCGCGAGCCTCGGGCGCAACGACGAGGCGCGGCGGGTCGGTGAAGACTCCGACGCGCTCGCGGACCGGGTGCTCGAGCGGCGCCCCGGCTACCGTCTCGCGCTGCACGCCGAGCAGGTCATCGACAGCGGACTCGCGGCCGTGGCGGTCAACGACCTCGACCCGCTCGAGGCGGTACGCTTCGGCGAGCGCGCCGAGCAGGTGTCGCTCACGCTGCTCAAGCTCGATCCGGGCAACGTCGTCAGCATCAATAATCTCGGTGCCGCGCATGGCAGCATCAGTAATGCCCTGTGGCAGGCCGGCCGGCTGCGACAGGCGAACGCGGTGACGCTGCAGGCGGTCGACGATTTCGGGCGTGCCACCGTAGGCGGCGCCACTTTCTTCATGACGCGCGCCTTCAACATGGCCGGAGCGGCATTCGCGGACGCGCAAAGCGGCGACTCCGTGGCTGCCGAGGCGGTTCTCGCGACGGGCGCGCCGTACCTGGCGAAGCTGCGGCGGATCGCGCCTCCGGGCAGCAACGCCCCGATCATCGCGGAGCTGGCCGGAAAGCTCGGCACGACTGCGGTTCTCTATTACCGCGGCGATCTGGCCGCGGTCCGGACACAGCAGACCGACAACCTCAGGCAACTCGAAGCCCTCGTGCCGCACTCGGGGTTCGAGACAGCCCAGAGGCACGGCGGCCTCTACTACGCCTCGGTGGTGCTCGGCTGGACGCAGTATCGGCTCGGCGACTTTGCGGCCGCGGAGCGGACTTTGCGCCTGGCATCAGCAGAGCGCAGCGCGATGGGCGACAAGGCCGTTCCCGACCGGCGCGATCTCGGCGCGGTCTCCACCTGGCTCGCCATGACACTGGCGCGCGAGGGTCGCACGGCCGAGGCGGCCAGGATCATCGCGCCCGTGGTCGGCTTCCAGCGGCAGCTCGCCGCCAGGAACCGCAGCGATCGCTGGCAGCCGGTGGAGCTCGCCGCGGCTCTCTATGCCCAGGCGCTTGCTGATCAGGCGCACGGCGCAGCGCCGCTGCTGCGCGAGGCGCAGACCCTGCTTGGCGGCGTTGCGCCCGAGGTCGCCGCCGCGCGCGATGTGCAGCTCTGGCGGGCGTGGGTGCGGCAGGCGGTGCGAAACCCGTAAGGGGACCTGTAGCCTCAGGCGCGCCCCGGGGGCTCGTGCTCGCGGTGGAAGCGGTGGATGGTCCACAGGTAGCTCTCCATCAGCGAGTCCTTGCCGAGCTCGGCGATGATCTCGAGCCTGCGGCCGGCGGCGAAGGTGCGCGAGAGCTGCGCCCGCGCCCGCGAGAAATGCTTGAGCTGATTGCGGTACTGCCAGAGCAGCTCCCGGTTGGCCATCTTGTTCTGGTGCAGCTCCCAGGACGCGAGCAGCACGGCGACTACTCCGATGACGAAGGTGAGGGCTCTCTCGAGCGGTACCCCGCCGAAGAGGCGCTGGCTCGCGGCGGACTCCCCGAGCAGCAGCAGGGTGAGAATCACCGCGAGCAGCACGGCGAACAGGATGCGCTTCAGCCACTTGGTGCGCTCGCTGGTGCGGCGCAGGTGCGTGACCTTCCTCACGAAGTAGCGGCACTGGTTCTCGATCCACGCGATTTCGACGCCGTCCGCGGCGCTGCCGGTCGCGTGCGCGGCCCACATGTCGCCCGCGGGCGGCGCCTCGACGGCGGTCAGCACATGACCGATCCAGCCAAAACCATGGAAGCGGTTCACGCTGGACAGCGACAGCATCTCCTCGGCGTCCACCAGCTGATCGCCGCGCGCCAGGCGCAGGTAGAACTTCACGCGCAGCGTCTCGGCGAGCGCCCGGCACATCAGGTGCTTCGCGAACCAGTGCCGCTCGTGCAGCACGCGGTAGAGGCCGACGCTCGAGACCAGGATCACGAGATACAGCAGCAGCAGCACGCGCGTGCTCATGAACTTCTCGTAGGTGAGGTAGGCGAGGCCCATTGCAAAGGCGACCACATTGAGAAACGTGAACAGCTGGTCTGATCGCTTCTGGAAGTACATCGCCAGCGCGTCGGCCTTGCCGTACTGGGCGTCGATGCGCTCGAGCACCGGTACCTCGCGCGGCTCGAGCGCCAGAGCCGGCGGCAGCGCGCCAAGCAGCGAGTCGGGCACGGGCGGGCGGCGCCAGCGGCCGAGGTAGTGCTGATACTCGCGGTTGTAGATATTGAGCGAGCGCAGATGGATCTCGAGCCGCCGCGGCATGGCAGGCAGGCGCAGCAGTGCGTTGTCGCCGAGGCCCGCGAGATAACACGGCCGGCGCGCGTCGGGCCCCGGGGCCGAGCGCGCGCGCACCGCGGGGATCCAGTAGGCGAACCTCGCGGGCAGATCCTCCTGATCGGCGGCCGCGTCCGTGAACTGCAGCTGCAGGTCGTCGCGGTTGCGGTCGGTGCGCACACCGAGATAACGCAGCACCGTGTCCGCGGTGCCCGCCGGCAGCGGCGACGGCGCGCCGTCCCACAGCGTGAGCAGCAGGCTCGAGCCGCGGATCAGGCCGCGCGACAACCTCGAGTAGTGCAGATCGCGGACGGCGCTGTCTGCGGCTCGGGGCTCCGCCGGCGCAGCGAGCGGCAGCTCGCGACAGCGCAGTCGCGGATGGGCCAGCAGCGTGTTGAGGGCGGCCAGCGCCTCGGGGTCGAAGTCCGCGGCGTACTGCGCGAGCGGCATGGGCAGCACGGCGTCGACGCCCAGCCCCAGGTCGAGCGCGGTGCGCACGACGAGCAGATCTGCGCCCGCGGCCATCCCCGCCAGGATGCGCAGCTCGGTGTCGGGCAGATGGCTCTTGAGCGCTTCGAGGAACAGCGTGATCTCGCGCCGCAGAGTCTCGAGCGTATCCGGATGCAGATCCCGGTGCCCGGAGACGCCGACGACGAACGGTGAGTTGCGGTTGTCGGAGGTCGCGCTCACGGGGCGCCGCTGCTCTTCACCCGCGCGATCCACTCGTCGACCAGCTGCTCGAGCAGCGTGAGCGGCACGCCGCCGTTCTCGAGCACCACGGCGTGGAAGTCCTTGAGATTGAACTGCGGGCCGAGAGCGGCCTGCGCCTTGCGGCGCAGCTCGAGGATCTTGAGCTCGCCGACCTTGTAGGCGCACGCCTGTCCGGGATCGGACATGTAACGCTCGACTTCCGAGGTCACGTCCGCCTCGGCCATGCCGGTGGTGCCGACCATGTAGTCGATCGCCTGCTCGCGTGACCAGCCCTGGGCATGCAGGCCGGTGTCGACCACCAGCCGCGCCGCGCGCAGCAGCTCGAGCTGCAGCCGGCCCAGGTCGCCGAGCGGGTCGTCCTTGTAGATGCCGATCTCGGCAGCGAACGCTTCGGCATAGAGTGCCCAGCCTTCCGCGTACGCGGTGTAGAGCGTCTGCTGGCGGATGAGCGGCAGGCCCTTCAGTCCGAGCGCGGTCGAGATCTGCAGGTGGTGGCCGGGAACTCCCTCGTGGTAGGCGAGGGTATTCATGGCCCACTTCGGCGTCTCGTTGAGGTCCCGCAGGTTCGCGAAGAAGATCCCGGGACGCGAGCCGTCCATCGCCGCTCCCTGGTAGTAGGCGCCCGAGCTGCCCTTCTCCTGCGCGATCGGCATGCGCTCGACCATGAGGCGCGTCTTCGGCACCGTGCGGAAGTACTCCGGCAGCCGCGCGCTCATCTGGTCGAGGAGCTGCTGGTAGCGAGCCAGCATCTGCTGGCGGCCCGCATCGTCGTTCGGATAGAGGAAGCGTGGGTCCTTTCTGAGTGCGGTCATGCGCTCGCCCACGCTGCCCTGGGTCATGCCCTGGGCCTTCAGCAGCGTGTCCATCTCCTGCGTGATGCGCTTGACTTCGCCGAGCCCGAGCGCGTGCACCTGCTCGGGCGTGTAGTCGGTGGTCGTCATCTGCCGGAGCGCCGCCGCGTAGTACGCGGCACCATCGGGCAGCCGGCCCACGCCGGCTGCCTGGCCGGCCGCCTGTGGCCGCAGCGCCTCGAGAGCCGCGCTCATGCGCGCATAGGCCGGATAGACGCTGGTCCTCACCGCCGCCGCCGCCTGCTGCGCAAGCTCCTGCCGGCGTGCCGCGTCGAGCGACTTCACCCTGTCCATGCGCGCGACGAAGGTCGTGAGCAGCGCATTGTCCGCGGGTTGCGCGGCGACGGTCTCGCGGATCACGAGCTGCGAGCGCTCGAGGAGTGCGGGCGGCAGGATCACCCCGAGGCGCGCCTGGCGCTGCATCTCGGCGGTCGCCTGATCGAGCTTGCCGCCCATCGCCTCGAGCCGTGCCACGTAGTTGCGTGCGGTCTTGTCGTTGGAGACGACGTGTGTGGTCTCCATGAAGGCCGGCAGCTGCGTCTCCACCCCGAACATGGGATTGATCGCATAGAGCCCGTCGGGCGCGAGCCAGTCGAAGCGCTGGAACGACAGCGCCGTCTGGTACTGGTCGACGAGGATGTCGTAGGTGATCTGGTCCTGGCGGTCGAGCCGGGCGCGGTCGAACTCCCGCACTTCTTTCAGGAACCTCGCGAACTGGGCGTAGTCGGCGTCGCGCTGCGCGACGGTGTAGGGGGCGAGCTTGCCGGAGTGATGGTCGAAGATCGAGCCGTCCATGATGCCGACGGCCGTGAAGGTCTCGGGGCTGCGCATCAGGTATTCGAGGGCCTGCCGGTTCGCCAGCACGTTGATGGTGAACGGCTTGCCCCACACGGTGCGGTAGACCGCGTAGCCGGCGAGCAGGACGAGGGCCAGGCCGGTCCAGCTGGCGATGCGCCATACTCGCTTCATTCGCCCTCAGCTCCCTTGCTGTCGCGCGTGCCGCAAGCCGTAAGTGTCCCGCGCCTCGTGCGGCAAGGCGCGGGCGCTCACCCGCCGGGGTTGCTGGTGCGGCGGATGAAGTCCGCGACGTTGTCGTGCAGCTGCTTCAGCGACGACTCCTTCGCGTACACCATGTGGCCCGACTCGTAGAAGCGGAATTCGATGTTCGACACCAGGCTCTGCGGGATCGGCAGATGATGCATCTCGTAGATGCCCTGGTAGAACGGCGTCGCGAGATCGAAGTAGCCCGCATTCAGCTGCACCTTCAGCTTCGGGTTGTGTTTCATGGCATTGGCGAGGTCCGGCATGACATTCGTGCCCTGACGCGGTGAGAAGGACGGGCCTTCGTAGCCTGGCAGCTGGTGCGAGAAGTTCCAGGTGCGGAACGTCGGGATGCTGGGCTTGTAGATCTGGCCGTCGCCGTACTTGAGGTCCTGGCGCGCGTATTCGTTGAACGCCGCGACGTAGGCGGAGGCGAGCGCGGTCGACTGCGGATCGTAGTCGGCACGCTGCGCGAGAGGATCGATGTCCGGCCCGGAGAAGCGGCTGTCGAGCCGGCCGGTGGTGGTCTCGGTGTCGCCCTGCAACGTCTGGCGGAATTCTCCGCCGTCGATGCGCAGATCGGCTTTGAGGATGTACTCGAGCGGCAGGCCGGTGTACTCGTGCAGCTTTTCGGCGATCGCCGCGCGGTCGCTGCTGCTCAGCGAGGACCCGGCGTCGAGGGCGCGCGCATAGTCGCCCATGGAGAACTGCTCGACCTCGGTGAGCAACGCCTCGAGATCGGGATGCGAGCCGGGCAGCTTCTTGTGGTACCAGGCGGTGGCCGCATAGGTGGGCAGTGAGGTCTCGTACGGCAGGTCGACCCCCGGGTTGTTGGTGGGGCGGTCGGGACTCAGGTCGAAGCTCAGGATCTGCGAGAGCAGGATGACGCCGTTGAGGTCGATCGAGCGCTCAGTGGCCAGCTCATTGGCGACCACCGCCGAGCGCGGCGTGCCGTAACTCTCGCCGAACAGGTACTTGGGTGAATTCCAGCGGCCGTACTTGGTGAGAAACTCGGTGATGAACTCGCTGAACGCATAGGCATCCGGGTCGACGCCGAAGAACGCCTTCTCCTTGTCCTTGCCGGCGATGCGGCTGAAGCCGGTGCCCGGGGCGTCGATGAACACCATGTCGGTGACATCGAGCAGACTCGAGCCGTTGTTGACCAGCGTGTAGGGCGCGGGCGGGGTGTGCGTGTCGGTCGAGGTGATGATGCGGCGCGGCCCGAAGGCGCCCATGTGCAGCCAGATCGTCGAGGAGCCCGGACCGCCGTTATAGAAGAAGGTCACCGGCCGCGCGCCCTTGCCGCCGGTCTTGAAGTAGGCGACATAGAACATCGAGGCCTCGGCGGTTGGGTTGCGCTCTGCGGCGCCTTGTTCGCCGCCGCCGGGCCCGGGAGCTTTCTCCGGCGGGGGCTGCGGCACGTCGTCCCAGCCTTTGGGGTGCACGATGAGCGTGCCAGCGACTGCCTGGTACTCGATCTTCTGTGCCCCGATCGTCACGCTGCCGTTGCTCGTGATCGACTCGACCTTGAAGGGCTCGAACTCATGCGCGGCCGCCTTCGCGGTGTCCGCCTCGGGCCTGCGGTCAGGCGCCGCCGGCTCAGCGGCGCGCGCGGACAGCGCGGCACAGGCAGCGAGCAGCACGAGGCCTGCGAGGTAAGGCCGGCCATCGAATCGGATCATGGGGTGTTCCTTTTTATGCGGACGCGGCGTCCTGCAAAGCAGGTGCAGCATCCTAGTGGGGAAGCGCCCGCGAATCAAAGGCGCGGCTGCGTCCCCGGCGGCCTACGAGACCGGCGGTGCGCCGCCGGCTTCGCGGCGGCGTCTGACGAAGGCTGCAAGCTCCTCCTGCACGCTCGGGTCGAGCGGCGGTGGCTGGAAGGCCTGGAGCGTACTGCGGGCGAGCGCCCCGGCGCGCTCGGTGGCGGTGTGCGCGCCGGCTTCGCGCCAGGCGCCGAAGTTGCGCCAGTCCGAGACCAGCGGACTGTAGAAGGCATCGCGGTAGCGCTGCATGGTGTGCGCGGCCGCGAAGAAATGCCCGCCGGGTCCGACTTCGGCAACGGCGTCCAGGCCGATCTCCTCGGGGGTTGCCGCCACCGGCTGGAACAGCTCGGCAAACATCTGCAGCATCTCGACGTCGAGAATGAACTTCTCGTAGGAGGCGGTCAGTCCGCCCTCCAGCCAGCCGGCGGCGTGCAGGATGAAATGACAGCCGCCGAGCAGCGCGCCCCACAGGCTCATCTGCGATTCGTACGCCGCCTGCGCATCCGGGGCGTTGGCTGCGGTCGCACTCGAGCAGCGCCACGGCACGCCGATGTGACGCGCCAGCTGGCCGGCGCCGAAGGCCGCCTTGGTGTACTCGGGTGTGCCGAACGCCGGCGAGCCGGACTTCATGTCGACGTTGGAGGTGAAACTGCCGTACATCACCGGCGCGCCGGGCCGTACGAGCTGCGAGAGCGTGATGCCGAACAGCGCCTCGGCGTGCGCCAGCGTGAGCGCGCCGGGAATGGTCACCGGGGCCATGGCGCCGGCGAGCGTGAACGGCGTGACGATCATCAGCTGACCGGCGCGCGCGAAGGACATGATGCCGTCGGTCATCGGCAGATCGAGCTGCAGCGGCGAGTTGGTGTTGCAGATGGCGTAGCAGCGCGGCTCGCGCTCGAACGTCGCGGCATCGATCCCGTGGGCGATGCGCAGCATCGCGAAGCAGTCGGCGAGCTGTTCATCTCCGCGGCAGTAGAAGTACGGCGCCTTGTCACCGAGGGTGAGCTGCGCGAGCGAGGTATCCAGGTGCCGCTCGTGCACCGGCGAGTCCTGCGGCTCGGTCATCTGGCCGAGCACGTGGATGACGTCGAAGGCCTGGGACAGCTTGACGAAGTCGCGGAAGTCCTCGATCGAGCCGGTGCGCTTGCCGCGCTCGAGGTCGCTCACGCTCGGCGGACCGGCCACGGGGGCGAAGACGACGTGCCGGCCGCCGATGTGACAGCTGCGCTCCGGATTGCGCGCCACCAGGCTCACCTCGGCGGGCACCGAGGCGAGCGCCTGGCGTACCAGGCCCGTCTCGAGTCGCACCATGCTGGTCGACTCGTCGACCGCAGCGCCGGCGGCGGCGAGTGCCGCGCGACCGCGCGGCGACAGCACCCGCATTCCGAAGCGCTCGAGAATGCCGAGCGCTGCGACATGCATGCTCTCGATCTGGTCGTCGGAGAAGATCCTCACCGGCGCGAAGGGGTTGACGAGGTCGCGGTAGCGGGTGGAGCGCTCGGCGTGCCCGGCGCCCCCGGCACGCGGAGTTTCGCGGCGGCGCGGTCTCACGGGGCTTTGCGGGTGAAGGACGCCGTGCAGCTGCGCTCCTTGACGCGCTGACCGGCTCCGGAGCTCTGCGCGAACCGCGCGTCGATGTGGTAGCTGTACGGCGTGCCCGCCGGCCGTTCGCCGACGGCGTAGCGCGCCTTGCCGACCAGGCCGCGCGCGCGGATGTCGGCCGAGCCGTCCGGCATGATCTGTCCGTCCAGCGAGAGCCACCCCGGCACACCTCTGGCGCCGCGCTCGCCGTGCAGGACGTTGTTCCTGACGGTCGAAGTGAAGTGGTAGGTATAGGGGAGGGCTCCCACGGCCGGCGCGCACGTGATCACGGTGGTCCACTCGCCGTCGAAGGCTGCCGGCGGCGGAGCGGCGTGCGCGGCGCCCGCGCAGAGCAGCAGGCTCACCCCGGCGCTAACGATCCTCGGCATATTTTCCCCTTGCAGCTCGCGGTACGCGCCGCAGGAACGGGCCCGGCGCTGCGGCCGGGCCCGCCCGCATCGTCAGGCGTGTTGCTGCGCGTTCAGTGATGGTTGGCCGCTTCCGCCGCAGCCTTCAGCTCGCGATTCACCTGATCGAGCAGCTCCTTGGCCTTCGCGGCATGGCCCTGCATGTCCCACTCGTTCGCCTGTTGTGCAGCAGATATTTTTTCGTACGCCTGCGTGGACAGCCGCTGTGCAGCCGCGAGATTCGGATGACGCTTGCCGATGTTGTCGACCGGCGGCCCCGCTATCGCAGCCGACGCGACCAGTATCAGCGCGGCCGACCCCAGGATCATTTTTGCAGACATAGCGACCTCGTTCGCAGTGAAGATGGCGGTATTGCCTGTGACCTGACCGGCAGCCAGGCCGCGCGCAGTGTCGTCCGGCCCGGACGCGAATGCAAGCACGCGACGCCCGGGTGACGCCAACGCGCGACTCGTTGTTTCACATGGTCTTTCCACCGCCGCCGCCGCCCGTTTGCCGCTGTGCAGAGCGCCGCTGCCCGAGCGCGCTGGCTCTCCCGGCGGCTGCACTCCCGGAGCCCCGCCACGCCGTGTTACCTTGCGTGCGGCGTGCAGCTATATAAGGAGTCGATGTCCCGATGCCCAGCAGAGTTCCCCAGGGCCGCAAGCGCGGTTGGATCGTTGCCATCGGCGGCGCGGAGAACAAGGAGAACGACCGGCGGATCCTCGAGCGGTTCGTGCGCGTCGCGGGCGGGGCGCGGGCCGACATCGTCGTCATCCCGACGGCCAGCCGTGTGCACGAGACCGGTGCGCGCTACGAGCAGGTGTTCAGCGACATCGGCGCACGCCGCGTGACCGTCATGGACTTCGACACGCGCCGCGATTGCCAGGAGGGTGGACGCCTCAAGCGCCTCGAGGAGGCGGGCGGCGTTTTCTTCACCGGCGGCAACCAGCTGCGACTCACGACGCTCCTCGGAGGCACGCCGGTCGCCAAGCTCATCCGCGCGGCCAACGCCCGCGGCGTCACCGTAGGCGGCACCAGCGCCGGCGCCAGCATCCTCTGCGAGCACATGATCGCCGCCGGGATGAGGGCTCGGCGGTGATCGCCGGCAGTGTGCGGCTCGCGCCGGGCCTGGGGCTGACCAATCGCTTCATCATCGACCAGCATTTCCGCCAGCGCGACCGCTTCGGCCGGCTGCTCACCGCGCTTGCCTATAATCCGTTCGCCGTCGGCATCGGCCTGGACGAGGACACCGCGGCGTTCATCGGCCCGGACGAGACGGTCGAGGTCGAGGGTAGCGGTGGCGTCACCATCCTCGACGGCACCGAGGTCAGCTACTCCTCCATCGACGACGTCGGCGACGGACAGCCGGTGTGCATGCTGGGCCTGAGGCTCCATGTGCTCACGGCGGGCGCCACCTTCAACCTGCACAGCCATCTCGCGGCTGCGGGAGCCCTGAACCGATCGAGGGAGTGATCGACACCGGCTCATCCAGCCAAGCGCGGCAAGTTGCCTTGAATAACTACTACTACCGGCTCGAGCAACACCCATGCGCATCCTCGATCGTTCCGTCTACGTCGGCCCGTCGCTGTACGCGCGCTTTCCGGTCATTCGCCTGGAGCTCGACCTGGGCTCCCTCGAAGCCTGGCCCACCGGGCGGCTCGGCAGCGGCTTCGTCGAGGCGCTCGCGGCAGCGCTCCCGGGGCTGGCCGAGCACGGCTGCTCCTACCGCGAGCCCGGCGGCTTCTTCCGCCGCATGCGCGAAGGCGACGGCACCTGGCTCGGGCACGTGCTCGAGCACGTAGCGATCGAACTGCAGAACATCGCCGGCGAGGCGGTGACCTTCGGCAAGACGCGCGGCAGCGGGCCCGCCGGTCGCTACACCGTCGTCTACGAGTACGCGCAGCGCGACGAAGGCATCGCGGCCGGCGAGCTCGGCCTGCGGCTGCTCGCCTCGCTCCTGCCGGCGGAGCTGCGACCGGCGGACAGTGTGCCGGCCGACTGGCTCTGGCCCGAGGCGCGCGACCAGTTCATCCGCTTCGCGCAGCGTCGCGCCCTCGGACCCTCGACCGCGGCGCTGGTGCACGCCGCGGAGGCGCGCGGCATTCCGTGGCTGCGCCTGAACGACCAGTCGCTGGTGCAGCTGGGTCATGG
>JASHTN010000274.1 GCA_030040525.1 Gammaproteobacteria bacterium
GCGGAACAGCCGCATCCAGCCGCTGTACTCCCCGGACCCGCGCGGCCGCCACGAGTTCTGCAGGCAGCGGAATGAGCGCTCCGGGTGCGGCATGATCACGGTCACCCGCCCGTCGGTGTTGCAGAGCGCCGCGATGCCGTGGGCCGTGCCGCTGGGATTGGCGGGGTAGCCCGCCGCCGGGCTGCCGTCGTTGTTCAGGTACCGCAGCCCCACGAGCCCGCTGGTGGCGCAGGCGGCCGCGGCGGCCGCGGATGCGAACTCCGCCCGCCCCTCGCCGTGCGCCACCGCGATCGGCAGGCGCGAGCCGGCCATGTCCTCGAGCAGCACCGAGGGCGAGGGCAGCACCTCCACCAGCGCGAAGCGCCCTTCGTACTGCTCGCTGCGGTTCCTGACGAAGCGCGGCCAGTGGGCCGTCCCGGGAATGATCTCCTTGAGTGCCGCGAGCATCTGGCAGCCGTTGCAGATGCCGAAGGCGAAGCTGTCCCCCCGCGCGAAGAACTCCTCGAACTGCGCGCGCACCGCGGGGTGGAACAGGATCGACTTGGCCCAGCCCTCGCCCGCTCCGAGCACGTCGCCGTAGGAGAAGCCGCCGCAGGCCACCAGGCCGCGAAACTCGCGCAACTCCCGCCGCCCGGCGAGCAGGTCCGTCATGTGCACGTCGTGCGGCTCGAAGCCCGCGAGCTCGAACACCGCCGCGGTCTCGACCTGACTGTTGATGCCCTGCTCGCGCAGCACGGCGAGCGGCGGGCGCGCACGCCGCCTGAGGTACGGGGCGGCGGTGTCCACTTCGGGATCGAAGCTGAGCGCCACCGACAGCCCGGGATCGGCGGCGTCGGTCTGCGCGGCGTACTCCTCGTCGGCGCACGCCGGGTCATCGCGCAGCCGGCGCATGCGCCACGAGACCTCCGACCAGGCGCGCCGCAGATCCACCCACGACTCGTCGAGCTCGACCGCGCCCACCCGCACCTGTACCCGCAGCTCGCTCACCGGTGCGCCGAGGTACAGCGCCGCGCTCTCCAGGCCGTGCCGGGCGAGGATCTCGAGGAAACGCGGCTCGTCGCCCGCGAGGATCTGCACGACCACGCCCGGCTCCTCCGCGAACAGCTGCGCGAGCACCGGGCCGCGTGCCGCCGGCAGCGCGATCTCGAGGCCGCAGTGCGCGGCGAACGCCATCTCGAGCAGCGTCACGATCAGGCCGCCGTCGGAGCGGTCGTGGTAGGCGCGCAGCAGCCCGGCGGCGCGCAGCTCGGCGAGCGCCGCGGCGAGCTTGACGAGCGGCTGCGGGTCGTCGAGATCGGCCGGCTGCGTGCCGAGCTCGCCGTACACCTGCGCGAGCGCGGAGGCGCCGAGGCGGTTGCGTCCCGAAGACAGGTCGACGAGCCACAGCGAGGTCGGGCGCTCATCGAGCTGCAGCACCGGAGTGAGCGTGCGGCGCGCGTCGGCGACCGGCGCGAAGGCCGAGACGATCAGCGACACCGGCGCCACCACGCGGTACTCGGCGCCACCTTCGGTCCAGCTGGTCTGCATCGAGAGGGAGTCCTTGCCCACCGGGATCGCGATGCCGAGCGCCGGGCAGAGCTCCATGGCAACTGCGCGCACGGTGGCGTAGAGCGCGGCGTCCTCGCCGGGCTCGCCGCTCGCGGCCATCCAGTTGGCCGACAGGCGAATGTCGCGCAGCGAGCCGACGTCCGCAGCCAGAATGTTGGTGACTGCCTCGGCGACCGCCAGCCGTCCCGAGGCCGGCGCATCCAGCACCGCGACCGGCGTGCGCTCGCCGACCGCCAGCGCCTCGCCCGCCGCCCCGTAATAGTCGGCGAGCGTCACCGCGACGTCGCTCACCGGCACCTGCCACGGGCCGACCAGCTGATCGCGGCTGACGAGTCCGCCGACGTTGCGGTCGCCGATGGTGATGAGGAAGGTCTTGTCGGCTACCGCCGGCAGCCGCAGTACGCGATAGAGCGCCTCGCGCAGGTCGAGGGCAGCGGTGTCGAAGCCCCGTGAGCCCGGCGCGACGCTGCACACGTTACGTGTCAGGCGCGGCGGCTTGCCGAGTACGAGCTCCAGCGGCACGTTGACGGGATCGTCGTGCAGCAGCGGATCGTGCACGCGCAGCTGTCCGCTGCCGTCGATCTCGCCGATGACGGCGAACGGACAGCGCTCGCGCTCGGCGATCGCGCTGAACGCGGCGAGCGCCTGCGGCTCGATCGCCAGCAGGTAGCGCTCCTGCGCCTCGTTGCACCACAACTCGAGCGGCGACAGTCCGCTCTCGGCGCTCGGAATGCGCCGCAGGTCGAGCCGCGCGCCGCGCCGGCTGTGCGCCACCGCCTCGGGCACGGCATTGGACAGCCCGCCGGCGCCGACGTCGTGGATCAACACGATCGGGTTGCGCTCCCCGAGTGCGCAGCAGCGATCGATGACCTCCTGCGCGCGCCGCTCCATCTCGGCGTTGCCGCGCTGTACGGAGGCGAAATCGAGCTGCTCGCTCGAGCTGCCGCCGCCGAGCGAGGCTGCGGCGCCCCCGCCCAGGCCGATCAGCATCGCCGGCCCGCCGAGCACCACCAGCTGCGTGCCGAGCGGCACCGCGGGCTTCTCGACGTGCATGCGGCGGACGCTGCCGAGTCCCCCGGCGAGCATGATCGGCTTGTGGTAGCCGCGGATGCGCCCGCTCCGGTCGCCGGCGGACTGCTGCTCGAAAGTGCGGAAGTAGCCGCACACGGCCGGCCGGCCGAATTCGTTGTTGAAGGAGGCGGCGCCGATCGGCCCCTCGAGCATGATGTCGAGCGCGCTGGCAATGCGCGCCGGGGCGCCGCCGCAGCGCTCCCACGGCCGCTCGTAGCCGGGGATGCGCAGATTCGACACCGAGAAGCCGGTGAGCCCCGCCTTGGGTCGCGCACCACGGCCGGTCGCGCCCTCGTCGCGGATCTCTCCGCCCGAGCCGGTCGCCGCCCCCGGGAACGGCGCGATCGCGGTCGGGTGGTTGTGCGTCTCGACCTTGACGAGAATGTCGAGCGGCTCGCGGCGCGCGCGGTAGATGCCCGATTGCGGATCGGGCTCGAAGCGCGCCGCGACGTGCCCGGCGATCACCGCAGCATTGTCACGGTAGGCCGACAGCAGCCCTGTCGGGCTCGCCGCGGCGGTGTGGCGGATCATCGCGAACAGCGACTCGGTGCGCGGCTCGCCGTCGATAGTCCAGCTGGCGTTGAAGATCTTGTGCCGGCAGTGCTCGGAGTTCGCCTGCGCGAACATCATCAGCTCGACATCGGTCGGGTCGCGCTCGAGCGCGGCGAAGGCCGCGAGCAGGTAGTCGATCTCGTCGGGTGAGAGCGCCAGTCCGAGCGTGCGGTCGGCCGCCTCGAACGCGGCGCGTCCGCCGGCGAGCGGCACGCGCTCGAGGGGGCGCGGCGGCGCATGCTCGAAGAGCCGCGCAGCCGCGCCCGGGTCGAGCAGGGCCGCTTCCGTCATGCGATCGAACAGCAGCGGCGCGATGCGCCCGAGCGCTGCGGGCCCGAGCGGCCGCGCGGCGGTGCCGGGCCGGTACTCGATGCCGCGCTCGATGCGCCGCACGCTCTCGAGACCGCAGACGCGCGCGATGTCGGTGGCCTTGCTCGACCACGGCGAGATCGTGCCGGCGCGCGGCACGACCAGCAGGCACTCGCCGTCGTGCGGCTCGGCAGGCTGCGGCAGCCGCGGCCCGTAGTCGAGCAGCCGCTCGAGCACCGCGCGCTCGGCGTCCGCGAGCGGCGCGGCGAGCTCGACGAAGTGCACGAAGCGCGCCGCGAGCGAGCGCACCGCCGGCTCGAGCGCCGTGAGGCGCTCGATGAGCTTCGCCAGGCGGAATGCGGACAGCGCCGGCGGGCCTGGAAGCTGCAGGATGCGGCCCGCGCGGCTCACTTCTTCTCGGCGGGCGGCGCCGAATACAGCGGCACCGGGAACTGCGCGACGTTGGCGCCGCTTTCGAGCACGGTGATCTTGCTGATGCCGTGCTTCTTCACCTCGTCGATGCGCAGGATCGAGTGCATCGGCAGGAAGGTGCGCTTGACGCCGGCGAACTCGCCCTTGATACGCTCCTCCGAGGGGTCGAGCACCACCGAGGAGCGCTCGCCGAACAGCAGCTCCTCGACCTCGACGAAACCAAACAGCTCCCCATGGCTCACGCGCCGGGCGTAGACCTCGTAAATTTTGCCTTGATTCACGAACATAATGCGGAAAATGTGACTGGCTGCCATGGCCTCGGTTTCCCGGTCGCGGTAGTTTTGGGGCCGACATTATATGTCCGGGTGCGCCGGGGACGCTGCCGTGGGCGCTTCTGGACCGGTGGTCTTTTGCTTACGGACGGACCCTCTCTTGACTCGGGGAACCATGACGCTTCGTTTGCGTGTCGTCAGTGATCAGCGGCGCTCGCTGGCCGAACGCAGCAGCGCGATCTTTTCGGTCGAGGGCGGCACCATCGGCCGCTCCGCCGACAACGACTGGGTGCTGCCCGACCCGCTGCGCTATGTCTCGGCGCATCACGCGCGGGTGCAGTTCCGCGACGGACACTTCTACCTGCAGGACGTCAGCACCAACGGCGTGTACGTCAACGACGACATGGAGCCCGTCGCCAAGCGCGGCTCGAACGGCTACCGCCTCGCCAACGGCGACGTGATCCGCATGGGCGAGTACCACATCGTTGCGGCCCTCGAGGCGCGGCGCGCGCACCAGCTCGCCGACACCGAGGACGCCGCCGCCGTGCCGACCAGCATCCACGTGCTGCGCTCGCTCGCCGCCCCCGAGCGCGATATCGGCGCGGCGCTCAATGTCGACGAGCTGCTCGTTGCGGCCGCCGCTCCCGTCCTGCCGGTGAACGCCTACGGGCAGGCAGTCGATTCCGGCAAGGTGCGCGCGCTCGCCGAGAGCGTGCAGGCCGCCCCGCCGGCCACCGCCCCGGAGACGGACCCGGACGCGCCGGCGCTCGCCGAGCGCATGGCACGGCTCGCGGAGGCCGTGCGCGAGCCGCGCAACGCCGCCTCGGGGACCGCGCTCGCGCTCGGCGACGTGCACAGCGGTCTCGACGCCTTTTGCCGTGGCGCCGGCATCGACAGCGAGCAGTTGCCGGCGGAGGCGCAGGGGCGGCTGCTGCACCTGGCCGGACGGCTGTTCCGCGAGGCGCTGGTCGGATTGAAGGACCTGGAGCGCACGCGCAGCAACACCCGCAACCGCTACCGCATCGAGATGCCCCCGCCCGAGCGCGATGACCCGCGCCCGTCGCTGCCCGACTCCGTGGTGGAGGAGCTGCTGGTCGGCCTGCTGGTGCAGCACGAGGCGCGACAGCTCGATTCGGTGCAGTGGCTGCGCGATGCGATCGAGGCGGCCAAGCTGCACGAGAACGCCACCGCACAGGCGACGCGCACCGCGTTCGTCGAGTTTCTCGACCGGCTCGATCCTGCGGAGCTCGAAGCGCGCTTCGAGCGCGCTGCGCGCCGCGGCAAGGCGCGCTCCGCCGACAAGGCGCAGTACTGGGAGCTGTTCGTCACCTTCTATCGCAACCTGATCGAGATGCCCGCTGATCACCTGCCGCCGACCTTCGTCGAGGCATTCGGGCTGGCGTACCGCGAGGCGCTGAAGAAAAGCGCGGCGTGAGCGCCGCGCCGCTCAGCTCATGGCGGAGAGGGTGGGATTCGAACCCACGTGCCGGTTTTACCCGACCATCCGATTTCGAGTCGGCGCCGTTATGACCGCTTCGGTACCTCTCCGGACGGCCCCGGCGTTGCCGGGGACGGTATTTCAGGGGCTGGTATTCTAGCGGCAAGCACCGGAGCCCGAGGGGGAAATAGTGCGGGCCTTGACACTCGCCGCCGCCATCGCTGCATTGACGCTCGCGGGCTGCGGCAGGCCGCAGCACTCGGTCCTCGCGCAGGTGCGCGCGCGCGGCGAGCTGCGCGTCGTGACGCTGAACCTGCCCACCTGCTACTACCTCGGCGCGCAGGGCAGCGAGGGCCTGGAGTTCGAGCTGGCGGCGCGCTTCGCCCAGCAGCTCGGTGTGCGCCTCAGCATGTACCCGGTGGCCAACGAGCGCGACATGCAGGCCGAGCTCGCCGCCGGGCACGCGGATATCGCGGCCGCCTCGCTCAGCGACTCGCCCGACTGGAGCGGCGCCGGCGTGCCCGCCGCGCCTTACGCCAACATCCCGCAGCTGGTCGTCTACCGGCGCAGCGGCACGCGGCCGCGCGAAACGCTGCAGCTCGAGTCGGCGCGGCTCGCGGTGCGCGCCGGCAGCCCGCAGGAACGCATCCTCGAGCAGCTCAAGCGCACCGTCGCGCCGACGCTCCGCTGGGTCGAGACCGCGCCGAGCTCGGCCGATCCGGTCGAGGATGTCGACTCCGGCGGCGCCGACTACGCGATCACCGATGCGCGCGAGTTCTCCTTCGCCCACCACCTCTACCCCAACGTGCTGGTGGGCTTCGAGCTGCCCGAGGAGCGCCCGGTGCGCTGGATGGTACGGCGCGATGCGCCGCAGCTGCTCGCGCAGGTGAACGGCTTCTTCCGCGCGCTGCAGACATCGGGTGAGCTGGCGCAGCTGGTGGTGGATTCCTCCGGCGACAATCGCCGTTTCGAATACGAGGAGTCGCGTGAGTTTCAGACTCACGTGGGCGACCGCCTGCCGCAGTACCGCGCCTGGTTCGAGCAGGCCGCGGCGCGCACCGGCATCGATTGGCGACTGCTCGCCGCGATCGGATACCAGGAATCGAAATGGGACCCGCGCGCGACCTCGGGCGACGGCGCCGCCGGCGTCATGATGCTGACCGCCGACACCGCCGAGGCGCTCGGCATCAAGAACCGCCGCGATCCCGAGCAGAGCATCTTCGCCGGCGCGCGCTATCTTGCCCAGGTGCGCGCCAGGGTCCCGCCGCGCATCGCCGAGCCCGACCGCACCTGGCTCACCATCGCCGCCTACAACGTCGGCTTCGGCCACCTGGAGGATGCGCGCATCCTCACACAGACCGACCATCAGGACCCCGACTCATGGAGCGCGGTGCGCGCGCACCTGCCCTGGCTCGCGCAGGAGCGCTGGTACACACGCGTCAAGCGCGGCTATGCGCGCGGCTGGGAGCCGGTGCAGTTCGTCGACCGCATCCAGCGGTTCCTCACGCTCCTCGAGTGGCAGCCGGGCGAGCCCGCGAGTGCCCCGCATGTGATCGCGCAGCACGCGGCGTCGCCACGGCTGACGCCGGCACGCCCGGCCGCCGGCGCGCCGCCCGGAAGCTGATTTCGAGCTCAGCCGCGGCGTGCGGCGAAGAACTCCTGCAGCAGCCGCCCGCATTCCTCCATGAGCACGCCGCCGAACACGTCGACGCGGTGGTTGAGCCCGGGGAGCGCGAACACATCGAGCGTGCTGCCGGCGGCCCCAAGGCGCGGGTCCCAGGCGCCGAACACCAGGCGCCGCACCCGCGCGTGTACGAGGGCGGCGGCGCACATGAGACACGGCTCGAGCGTCACGTACAGCGTCGTGTCGGCGAGGCGGTAGCTGCCGAGCGCGGCGCCGGCGGCGCGCAGCGCCCGGATCTCGGCGTGCGCGGTCGGGTCGTGAGTCGCGATCGGCGCGTTGCTGCCGGCGGCGATGATCTCCGCACCCAGCGTCAGCACCGCGCCTACCGGCACCTCGTCTGCGGCCCGCGCCAGCTGCGCCTGCGCGAGCGCCGCGCGCATGAAAGCAATGTCGCGGCCGCCGTCAGCGCTCGCCGCCATCGGACCCGCCTGCCGCGGCCGGCGGCGCGAGAAACAGCGCCGGATCGACGTACACCGCATTCAGCGCCACGCCGAAGTGCAGGTGCGGCCCGGTGGCGCGCCCGGTGGCTCCGACCCTGCCGATCACGCTCCCGGCCGTCACGCGCGCGCCGCGCCGCACGCCGATCGCGCTCAGGTGGCAGTACATGGTCACCAGCCCCGCGCCGTGATCGATGAACACGGTGTTGCCGGTGAAGAAGAAATTGCCGGTATCGAGCACCCGTCCGTCAGCCGCCGCCATCACCGGCGTGCCGGTGGCTGCGGCGATGTCCATGCCGCTATGCGGGCTGCGCGTCTCGTTGTTGAACACGCGGCGCGAGCCGAAGGAGCTGGAACGGATCCCGGGCACCGGCTGCTGCAGCCGCAGGCTCGCCGGCGGCGTCGGCGAGTACGTAGCCTCGTCCTCGAGGAGGCGCGGCCGCTCGCGGTTGTAGCGCGCCAGATCGCGCGCCGAGAGGTCCACCTGCCGCGGCGCGACCGTCAGGCGCTGCACCGTGTACTGCTTGTCGGCGACCTCGAAGCCGAGCGTGCTGCCGCTCCGGGCGCCGCTCTCCACCCGCGCCACCGCGTGACCGGGAAGCTGCGCCAGCGGGATCCCGACCACGGCAAGCCAGCGCTCGCCGGCGCGCACCACCAGTACGCGGTGGTCGCCGAAGGTGACCTGCGGCGCCCGTGCCGCATCCGCCGCGATCGGCAGAATGGCGACGCCGCCGGGAACCCGCTCCTCCTGCGGCAGGAGCAGC
>JASHTN010000275.1 GCA_030040525.1 Gammaproteobacteria bacterium
TGCGTCACGCGGCGGGCTCCACGGCCGGCAGCGTGAACGCAAAGCGCGCCCCGCCCGTCTCGCGCCGCTGTGCCTCGATGGTGCCGCCGTGGGCGCGCACGATCGCCTGACAGATCGCGAGCCCCAGCCCCACGCCGACCGCCGTGGCCTCGCCGCTGCCGCGCTGGAACTTGTCGAACAGGCGCGTCGGATCACCGGGCGGCAGCCCCGGACCGTCGTCGTCGACCCACACCTGCACCCACTCGCGCCCGCCGTCGGCCATCGCGGACACGGCCACGTGCGTCCCCGGCGGCGTGTACTTGACGATGTTGTCGAACAGATTGGCGAACAGCTGCACGATCAGCGTGGCGTCGACGTACACCGGCGGCAGGTCCGGGGTGAGGCGCACCTCCACCGCATAGGCGGCGAGCTTGTCGGCGTCGCGGCTCAGGGCGCTCCCCACCAGATCGTCGAGCGTCTGCCAGTCGCGCCGCAGCTGCACCTGCCCGGACTCGAAGCGCACCAGGTCGAGCACGTTGGAGACGAGCTCGGACATCTCGCGCGCCTTGCTCTCGATGGAGCGCGCCAGCTCGATGCGCGTAGTCTCATCGAGCGTCGCGCCGTGCTGCGCCAGCGTGCTGCCCGCGCCTGCCATCACGGCGAGCGGCGTGCGCAGGTCGTGCGAGATGGAGGCGAGCAGCGTGTTGCGCACTGCTTCGCGCTCGGCGGCCAGGCTCGACTGCTCGGCGACCTCCGCGAGATGCGCGCGCTCGAGCGCCAGCGCGATCTGCCCGGCGAAGGTCTCGAGCAGGTGGCTCTGCTCCGGCAGCAGCACCCGCCGCACGTTGCTCGGCAGCACCGCGAGCACGCCCACGGTGCTGCGCTCGCGCCCGAGCGGCACGTACAGACCGGGCGCCGCCGGCAGCGTATCCGAGCCGAGGCCGGCACGGCGTCCGTGATCCGCCACCCACTGGGCAACCGCGAGGTCGGCATGGCGGAAGGAGCTCTCGAGGGGCGCATCCGCAGGGTAGTGCAGCTTGCCGCCCGCTGCCGGCAGCAGCACCACCGCCTGGCATTCGAACACCTCCGCCACGTGCCGCACGGCGACCCGCGCCAGATCGGTGATGCCGCGGGTCGCGGCCAGCTCGCGGCTCATGGCATAGAGGAGCGCGGTGCGCCGCTCGCGCGCGCCGGCGACGCGGGTCTGCTGGCGCACGCTCGCCGTGAGCGTCGCGATCACCAGCGCGATCGTGACCATGGCGCCGAAGGTGACCAGGTACTGGGCGTCGGAGACTGCGAACGAATAGCGCGGCGGCACGAAGAAGAAATCGAACGCGAAGACGTTCAACACGGCGGTCAGCGCCGACGGGCCGCGCCCGAGCCGTAGGCCCGCCACCGTCACCCCGAGCAGGTAGATCATGACGAGGTTCGACAGCTCGAAGTGCGGGTACATGAGGGCGGCGAGCAGCGTGCACGCCGCGGTGATCGCGGTCGCCCAGCCGTACCGCCGCCACGGCACACTGCCGCTGCTGCGCCCGCCCGGACCGGCGGGCAGCTGCCGCGGCGCCGGCCGGTTGGTTGCCGGGGCGATCAGCACGACGTCGAAGTCGCGTGCGCGGCGTACCAGCTCGGTGGCGGTCGAGGGACGCAGCCAGGCGCGCCAGCCGCGACGCTTGGGCGCGCCGACCAGCACGCGGGTCGCGTGGCGCATGTGCGCGTACTCGACCAGGGTCTCGGCCGCTGACGGACCGTCGAGGGTCACGGTCTCCCCACCGAGGGACTCCGCCAGCCGCAGCACGTCGATGCGGCGGTTGCGGTGCTGGTCCGAGAGCCGCAGCAGCCAGGGCGTCTCGACGTACACCACGGTCCAGTGCGCATCGAGCGCGTCCGCCATGCGCTTGCCGGCGCGCACCAGCTGCTCGGCCTGCTCGTCGGGACCAACCGCGACCAGCAGCCGGTCGCCGGCGATCCGCGCCGGCGCCTGGCTGCGATCGGCCGGCAGCTCGCGCGAGGCCGCCTCGACGCGGTCGGCGACGCGGCGCAGCGCGATCTCGCGCAGCGCCATGAGATTCGCCTTGCGGAAGAAGCGCTCGACGGCCGCGTCCGCCTGATCGCCGACGTACACCTTGCCGGCCTGCAGCCGCGCAATCAGGTCGTCGGGCGGCAGGTCGATGAGCTCGATGTCGTCGGCCTCGTCGAATACGCGGTCGGGAAGGGTTTCGCGCTGGCGCACGCCGGTGGTCTGGAAGATCAGGTCGTTGAGACTCTCGAGATGCTGGACGTTGACCGTGGTCCAGACATTGATGCCGGCGGCGAGCAGCTCCTCGATGTCCTGCCAGCGCTTCGGATGGCGGGGCGGCGGCTCCCCGCCCACCAGGTTGGAATGCGCCAGCTCATCGACCAGCAGCACGCCGGGATGGCGGGCGAGCGCCGCATCGAGATCGAACTCCTGGCGCACGATGCCGCGATAGCTGACCGGCAGCGTCGGCAGCCGCGGCAGGCCCTCGAGCAGCCGCTCGGTGTCGACGCGCCCGTGCGGCTCGACGTAGCCCACGACGACGTCGGTGCCCGAGGCGCGGATGTTGCGCGCCGCCTCGAGCATCGCGTAGGTCTTGCCGACGCCGGCGGAAGCGCCGAAGAAGATCCGCAGGCGCCCGCGCGCCGCGCGCGCTTCCTCGCCCTTGACTTGCTCGAGCAGTCGGTCCGGGTCAGGCCGCGCTTCGGCCATTCGGGCTCACTTCAGCGCGTCGACCGCCAGGTTCAGCTCCAGCACGTTGACACGCGGCTCACCAAGCACTCCGAGCAACCTACCCTCGGTGTGCGCCGCAATCAATGCCCGCACCCGCTCGAGGGACAGGCCGCGGGCGCGCGCCACCCGCGGCGCCTGGTATTCGGCGGCGGCGACGCTGATGTCCGGATCCAGACCGCTGGCGGAAGCCGTCACCAGGTCGACCGGCACCGGTGCGGTGTTGCCGGGATCGGCGGCGTGGAGCGCCGCGAGCCGCGCCTTGATCGCATCGATGAGCGCGGGATTGAGCGGCCCCAGGTTCGAGCCGGTCGAGCCGATGCCGTTGTAAGGCTGCGGCGTGGTCGCCGACGGCCGTCCCCAGAAGTGTCCGGGATCGCTGAAGCTCTGACCGATGAGACTCGAGCCGACGGGATGGCCGTTGCGCTCGATGAGGCTGCCGGCCGCCTGCCGCGGAAACATCGCTCGGGCGAGCAGCGTGACCACGAGCGGATAGAGGATGCCGGTCAGGACGCTGAGCGGCACGAACAGGGCCAGCGCCGGCCTGAGGCTCGCGCGCAGCGTGCCGGAGGGCGCGTTCATACCAGGTGCACCACCTCGAGCGCGAGATCCACCAGCTTGATGCCGAGGAACGGCGCGACGATGCCGCCCAGCCCGTAGATCACGAGGTTGCGCCGCAACAGCGTTGCAGCGCCGAGCGGCCGGTAGCGCACGCCCTGCAGCGCGAGCGGGATCAGCACCACGATGATCAGCGCGTTGAAGATCACCGCCGAGAGGATCGCCGAGAAGGGACTGGCCAGATGCATGACGTTGAGCGCGTTCAGCTGCGGGTAGGTGGTGACGAACGCCGCCGGAATGATCGCGAAGTACTTCGCGACGTCGTTGGCGATCGAGAAGGTGGTGAGCGCGCCGCGCGTCATGAGCATCTGCTTGCCGGTCTCGACCACTTCGATGAGCTTGGTCGGGTTGGAATCGAGGTCGACCATGTTGCCGGCTTCCTTGGCGGCCTGCGTGCCGGTGTTCATTGCCACCGCCACGTCTGCCTGCGCGAGCGCCGGCGCGTCGTTGGTGCCATCGCCGGTCATCGCCACGAGACGCCCGGCGCTCTGGTGCTCACGGATCAGCTTCAGCTTTGCCTCCGGGGTCGCTTCGGCCAGGAAACTGTCGACGCCGGCCTCGGCGGCGATCGCCGCCGCGGTGAGCGGATTGTCGCCGGTGATCATGATGGTGCGGATGCCCATGCGGCGCAGCTCGCCGAAGCGCTCGCGGATCCCGCCCTTGACGATGTCCTTGAGCTCGATGATGCCGAGCACGCGCGCGTCGTCGCTGACGATCAGCGGGGTGCTGCCGCGGCGTGCGACGTCCTGGACGAGATCCTGGACCGCTCTCGGGAACGCGCCGCCGAGACTCTCGACCTGGCGCCGCACGGCGTCGGCGGCGCCCTTGCGCACCTGGCGGGCGCCGATGTTCACGCCGCTCATGCGGGTGTGCGCCGAGAAGTGCACGAAAGAGGCGCCGAGCGTGCCGAGATCGCGCTCGCGCAGCTGAAAGCGCTGCTTGGCCAGCACGACGATGCTGCGGCCCTCCGGAGTCTCGTCGGCGAGCGAGGCCAGCTGCGCGGCATCGGCGAGCTCCTCCTCGCTGACGCCGGCGGCCGGCATGAAAGTCGCCGCCTGGCGGTTACCGAGCGTGATCGTGCCGGTCTTGTCGAGCAGCAGCACGTCGACGTCACCGGCCGCCTCGACCGCCCGTCCCGAGGTCG
>JASHTN010000276.1 GCA_030040525.1 Gammaproteobacteria bacterium
AGCCGAAGGTACGCGCGCGGCTCACTTCCTTGAGGAACGAAGTGGTGGAGAAGTCCATCGAGGCGCGCTGCGAGCGGCGCTTGAAGATCGGGTGATTGAACTCGATCTCGAAGTTGACCTTGAAGCCGTCGAACGGGTCGAACTGCGCCCACTTGTCGCCGTCCTCGACCCGCAGGCGCTTCTTCACGCGCATGAAGCGCTTGGGTGAATGCTGCTCGACGATGCCGGCCGACTGCAGCAGGAACACGAAGGGACCTGCGCTGCCGTCCATGATCGGCACCTCGGAAGCCGACAGCTCGACGATCACGTTGTCGATGCCGAGACCCGCGCACGCCGACAGCAGGTGCTCGACGGTCGCAACACGCGACTCCCCCCTGCCGAGGGTCGTGCCCATGGTGGTGTCGCCGACGTTCTCCGCGTGGGCGCGGATCTCGACCGGCTGCGGCAGGTCGGTCCGCCGGAACACAATGCCTTCATCGGGCGCCGCCGGCCGCAGCGTCATCAGGACCTTCTTGCCGGTATGCAGGCCGACTCCGGTGGCACGGATGGAATTCTTGAGAGTGCGCTGTCCGACCATGCTGCTTGGCTTACTGTTTTCCTTCTACAACGGACGCGGGCCGCCGCGGATGACGCCCGCCAAAAAAGGGGCGCCGCGGCACGGGCCAGCAGAGGCCTCTCAGCCCCGCCCGCGGCCCAGTTTCCTGTAAGGCGCGTTACCGTATCACATCAATCCGCCTGCCGCCGCAGAAACGCCGGGATGTCGAGCAGATCCTCCGCGTCGGCCTCGGTTCGCAACCCGTCGCCCACCGCCCGCTGGCGCTGAACCGTGGGCTTCTCCAGATGGGCGTAGTCGCTGCTCGAGAGCGGCGGACGCCGCACCGCCCGCACCGCGGTCTCGCCGCGCGGCTCCCGGGCGTCCCGCGTGAAGAGCCCCTCGCGCTCGCGCGACGGGGCGAGCGACGGCCGCGCTGCAGCAGCCGGACGCCCGAGGCCGGTCGCCACCACGGTCACGCGCACCTGGTTGGTGAGCTCCGGATCGATCACCGTGCCCACCACCACCGTCGCGTCGTCCGAGGCGAATTGTTTCACGATCTGGCCTACCTCCTGGAATTCCCCAATGGAGAGATCCATGCCGGCGGTCACGTTGACCAGAATGCCGTGGGCGCCCGCGAGGTTGATGTCTTCGAGCAACGGCGACGATACGGCCGCCTCGGCCGCCGCGCGTGCCCGGTTCTCGCCGCTCGCAGCTCCCGAGCCCATCATCGCCATGCCGGTCTCGGCCATAACGGTCCGCACATCGGCGAAATCGACGTTGATCAGCCCCGGACGGGTGATGAGCTCGGCGATGCCCTGCACCGCGCCCTGCAACACCTGATTCGCCGACTTGAAGGCATCGAGCAGCGTGGTCTGCGGACCCAACACCGTCAACAGCTTCTGGTTAGGAATTGTAATCAGCGAGTCGCAGTACTTGGAGAGCTCGCCGATGCCGTGGTCGGCGACGAACATGCGCTTGTTGCCCTCCATCTCGAACGGCTTGGTCACGACCGCGACGGTCAGGATGCCCAGCTCGCGCGCGACCTGCGCGACCACCGGGGCGGCCCCGGTGCCCGTCCCACCGCCCATGCCTGCGGTGATGAACAGCATGTCGCAGCCTTCGACCAGCTCGACGATGCGGTCGCGGTCCTCCATCGCCGCCTGGCGGCCGACCTCGGGGTCGGCACCGGCGCCGAGACCCTTGGTGATGTTGCAGCCGATCTGCAGCGCCGTCTTCACCTTGGCGTGTTTCAGCGCCTGCGAGTCGGTGTTGATGCACATGAACTCCACGCCGTCGATGCCGACGGTGACCATGTGCGCGACGGCGTTGCCGCCGCCGCCGCCGACGCCGATCACCTTGATGACGGCGCTCTGGCTGTACGCGTCCATCAGTTCAAACATGGGTAACGCTCCTTACTACACGAATAACACGGTTGGTTGAATCGCTCGTCTGTCAGCATCAAGTGGTTGAATCACTCGCCTGTCAGCATCAAGTGGTTGAATCGCTCATCAGTGTCTGTCAGCCTCAAAAATTGCCCTGGAACCACGAGCGCATGCGCTCGAGCGCCGACTTGGCGTTGCCGAGCGAGTGGCTGCGCCGCGCCGGCAGCGCGTTGTCGCGCGCGTAGAGCAGCAGCCCGACGCCCGTGGAATAGATCGGGTTGCGCACCACGTCGGTGAGGCCCTGCACCGCCTGCGGGATCCCTAAGCGCACCGGCACGTGAAACACTTCCTCGGCGAGCTCGATCGCGCCCTCCATCTTGGCGCTGCCGCCGGTGAGCACGATGCCCGCGGCGATCACTTCCTCGAAGCCGCTGCGGCGCAGCTCCTCGCGCACCAGGCCGAACAGCTCCTCGTAGCGCGGCTCGACGATCTCCGCGAGCGTCTGCCGCGCGAGGCGCCGCGCCGGCCGCTCGCCGACGCTCGGCACCTCGATGCTCTCGTCGGGGTTGGCGAGCTGCGATAGCGCGCAGGCGTAGCGGATCTTGATGTCCTCGGCGTACTGGGTCGGGGTGCGCATCGACACCGCAATGTCGTTGGTGACCTGGTCGCCGGCGATCGGGATGACGGCCGTGTGGCGGATCGCGCCGCTCGAGAAGACCGCGAGATCGGTGGTGCCGCCGCCGATGTCGACCAGGCACACCCCGAGCTCCTTCTCGTCCTCGGTAAGGACCGCGAAGCTCGAGGCGAGCTGCTCGAGCACCACGTCGTCGACGTCGAGGCCGCAACGCTGGATGCACTTCTCGATGTTCTGCGCGACAGAGTCGGCACCGGTGACGATGTGCACCTTGGCCTCGAGGCGCACTCCCGACATGCCGATCGGGTCGCGGATGCCCTCCTGGCCGTCGACGATGAACTCCTGGGGCAGCACGTGCAGGATCTTCTGGTCGGCGGGGATCGCGACCGCCTTGGCGGCGTCGATCACGTGCTCGACGTCGCCGTGGGTGACTTCCTTGTCGCGCACGCCGACCACCCCGTGGGAGTTGAGGCTGCGCACGTGGCTGCCGGCGATGCCGGCGTACACCGAATGGATCTCGCAGCCGGCCATCAGCTCGGCCTCCTCGACCGCGCGCTGGATCGACTGCACGGTGGATTCGATGTTGACCACCACGCCCTTCTTCAGGCCGCGCGAGGGCTGCGATCCCAGGCCCAGCAGCTCGATCGAGCCGTCGGCGCCGGCCTCACCGACCAGCGTCACCACCTTGGAGGTGCCGATATCGAGTCCCACGATCAGATTTCTCTCGGAGCGCTTAAGCATTGCGGCCACCATCCCTGCCACCGTCCTTACCCTGAGGGCGGGCCGGCGCGCCGCGCCAGCCGACGGCGAACCCGTTTGTGTAACGCATATCGACGTAGGCGATGTCCTCGCCGCGCTGTGTAACGAGCTTCAGTGCGGCGCTCATGAACCTCTCGAAGCGCTCGTCCACCTGGCGGCGGCCGAGCCGCACGGTGACCCCGTCGGCGAGATCGAACTCCCAGGCGCCGCGCGCATCGAGGCGCAGCGCCGTCATGCGCAGCCCGGCCTGCGTCAGGCGGCCGGACGCCGCGAGGTAGCGCTGCGCCACCTCCGGCTCCTTGCCGTCCGGGCCTTCGAGCTCGGCAAGCTCGGGCGGGATGTGGCGCTCGTCGGCCGCGAACAGCTCGCCGCGCGCGTTGACGAGCCCGCCGCCGCCCCAGCGCGCGACCGCCGTCTGCTCGATCACCAGCACCGTGAGTCCGCGCGGCCAGGCGCGCTGCACGCTCACCGCATCCACCCACGCCAGCGTATGAATCGCGCGGCGCACCGCCTCGAGGTTCACCGAGAGCAGTCCGGCGCCGTGCAGCTCGTCCTTCACCACCCGGTCGATGTCGGCAGGCGAGACCCGCTGGAAGCGCCCGGTGACCGCCACGGACTCGATCGGCTGGTCGAGCGCCCAGAGCACGACCGCACCGGCTGCGAGCACCCCGGTGAGCGTGGCGAGTGTCGCACCGAGGGCGCGCCAGTTGATCGCGGGCAGCCAGCGGCGCTTGCCTTGCGGCCGGCGGCGATTTTTCGGGCGCCCCAGCATCGCCTCAGCCCCGCTCCGCTGCCGGCGGGGCAGCACGCCGCGTCAGGCTGGTCTCCAGCACGCGCCACACGAGCTCCTCGAAGTCGATTCCGGCCGCGCGCGCCGCCATCGGCACCAGGCTGTGGCCGGTCATCCCGGGGATGGTGTTGACCTCGAGGAGCAGCGGACGCCCGGCGGCATCCATCATGAAATCCGCCCGTCCCCAGCCGCTTCCGCCCACCGCCTCGAAGGCGGCGAGCGCGAGACTCTTGAGGTGTGCTTCCGCCGGCTGCGACAGCCCCGAGGGGCAGTAGTAGCGCGTGTCGTTGCGCAGGTACTTCGCCTCGTAGTCGTAGAAGGTCTGCGGAGTCTCGATGCGGATCGCGGGGAGCGCCGCGCCCTGCAGCAGTCCGACCGTGTACTCCTTGCCGGGGATCCAGGGCTCGGCGAACACGCACGACTCGAGCGCTGCCGCCACCTGGTAGGCGGCCGGCAGATCCGCAGCGCGCTCGACCTTGGTCATGCCGACGCTCGAGCCCTGCGTGGCGGGCTTGACGATCAGGGGAAGCCGCAGGCGCTCGGTCGCCAACTCGAAGTCGGCGGCGTCCCGCAGCACCACGAAGTCGGCCGTCGGCAGGCCGATGCTCTGCGCCAGGCGCTTCGTTGCCAGCTTGTCCATGCCGATCGCCGAGCCCATGACGCCGCTGCCGGTGTACGGCACGCCCAGGTACTCGAGCGCGCCCTGCAGCGTGCCGTCCTCGCCTCCTGGTCCGTGCAATGCGATCCACACGCGCGCGAAACGCTCCGTGAGGAGCTCGCCGAGCGCGCGATCGCGCGGATCGAAGCCATGGGCTTCGACGCCGCGGCGCCTGAGGGCGGCGAGCACCGCCTCCCCGGAGAGGAGCGAGATCTCCCGTTCGCTCGAGTCCCCGCCGTAGAGCACGGCCACGCGGCCGAACTCACGCGCCGCGGTGAGGTGCTGCGGGGCCTGCCGCTGGAAGGTGAGTCGCATACCTACGCCACCCCGACGATCCGCACTTCGGGATCGAGCCTGACGCCGTGGACACGCTCCACCGTGTCGCGCACGTGCTCGATGAGGCGCTCGAGATCGGCGGCGCGCGCCGCTCCATGGTTGATGAAGAAGTTCGCGTGCTTGCCCGAGACCGAAGCGTCGCCGATGCGGTAGCCCTTCAGGCCCGCCGCCTCGATGAGGCGCGCGGCGTGATCGCCCGGCGGGTTGGTGAACACCGAGCCGCAGCTCCACTCCCCGATCGGCTGCGATTCGCGGCGCCGCGCGAGCAGCGCGCGCACCTCGCCCTCGTGTGCGCCGGGACGGCGCTCGAAGTTCAGGTCGGCCGCGACGAACCATTCCCCGGGTGCGGGCGGTGTGACCTCGCGGTAGGCGATGCGATATTCCCCGGCCGCACGCGTGCGCTCGATGCCGCGGCGGTCGATGGTCCGCACCGCGCGCACGTGCTGCCAGGTCTCCCCGCCGAAGGCGCCGGCGTTCATCGCCAGCGCCCCGCCGACGGTCCCGGGAATGCCGGCGAAGAATTCCGCGGGCCCCAGGCCCCAGCGGATGCACTGCCGTGCGAGGCGCGCACACGCGACGCCGCACTCGGCCTGCACGGTGGTCTCGTTCAGGCGATGCAGAGCATCGAGCGTCCCGTGGGCGCTGATCACCACCCCCGGAATTCCGCCGTCGCGCACCAGCAGATTGCTCCCCAGGCCGATCCAGTGGATGGGCACGTCGGCGGGCAGGGCGCGCAGGAACGCGGCGAGATCGCCGCGGTCGCGCGGATTGAAGAAGATCTCGGCGGGACCGCCCACGTGCCAGGAAGTGTGCCGGCTCAAGGGCTCGTTGCGCCGCACGCGCGCGCCGTAGCCGTTGTCGAGCGCGAGCGTCATGGGCGTCCCGGCGGCAGCAGCTTGGCGAGCGCTTCGGGCAGCGCATGCGCCACGGCGGTGATGTTCCCCGCGCCCATGGTGAGGATCACATCGCCGTCGCGGATCAGATCGTTGAGGGCCGCCGGCAGCTCTTCGGGCCGCTCGAGGAACAGCGGCTCGAGCCCACCAAGGCTGCGCACCGCGCGGCAGATGGCGCGGCCGTCGGCCCCAAGGATCGGCGGCTCGCCCGCCGCGTACACCTCGGTGACGCACAGCACGTCGGCGAGGGGCAGCACCCGGGCGAAGTCATGGAGCAGGTCGCGGGTGCGCGTGTAGCGGTGCGGCTGGAAGGCGAGCAGCACGCGCCGGCCGGGGTAGCCCTGGCGGGTGGCCTCCAGCGTCGCCACCACTTCGGTCGGATGGTGGCCGTAGTCGTCGAGGATGGTGACGCGGCCGACCGGGGTCAGCACGTCGGCAATGTGCTGCAAGCGCCGGTCGACGCCCTGGAACTGTGCCAGCGCGTGCTGGATCGCCTGATCCTCTATGCCGAGCTCGGTCGCGACCGCAATCGCCGCGAGCGCGTTGCGCACGTTGTGCGCGCCCGGGAGGTTGAGAGTCACGGGGAGCGCCGCTGCTGCCGGCCTGGTGACCTCGAAGCGCGTCGCAAGTCCCGAGTAGTGGAGGTTCGTGCCGCGCACATCGGCGCCGGGGGCGAGTCCGTAGGAGCGAATCGGTCGGCCCACCTCGGCCACGATGCTCTCGAGCTGCGGGTCGTCGGCGCACAGCACCGCGAGCCCGTAGAACGGCAGGTTATGCAGGAAATCGACGAAGCTCTGCTTCAGCAGTCCGAAGTCGCCGCCGTGGGTCGCGAGATGGTCGTTGTCGATGTTGGTGACGATTGCGATCAGCGGCTGCAGGTGCGTGAACGAGGCGTCGCTCTCGTCGGCTTCCGCCACCAGGTAGCGCCCCCTGCCGAGCTGGGCGCCGCTCGCCGCGCTCTTCAGGCGCCCGCCGATCACGAAGGTCGGATCCTCGCCGCCGGCGGTGAGGATGCTGGCCAGCAGACTCGTGGTGGTGGTCTTGCCGTGGGTACCGGCCACCGCGATCGAGTAGCGGAAGCGCATCAGCTCGCCGAGCATCTCCGCGCGCGCCACCACCGGGATGCGCGCCGCGAGCGCCGCGTCGACTTCGGGATTGCCGTGCGGCACGGCACCCGAGACCACCACGACGTCGGCGCCGGCGACGTGCGCGGCGGCATGGCCGATGGTGATGCGGGCGCCGAGCGCGCCGAGACGCTCGGTCACCGCGCTCGCGCGCAGGTCCGAGCCCTGCACCTTGTAGCCGAGACTGAGCAGCACCTCGGCGATGCCGTTCATGCCGCTGCCGCCGATGCCGACGAAATGAATGGTGTTGATGCGGCGCATGCGGTCGCGCCGATCGGGCGCGATGCGCCGCTCGGTCGCCGGTCGTTCGGGCAGGGTGCGCCGCTCGGCGGTCACGCAGCCCTCCGCGCGACTTCGAGGCAGGAGGCGGCGAGCTCTTGCGTCGCGCCGGGGCGCGCCAGCCGCCGCGCCCGCTCGGCCATCGCGAGCAGCTTGCCGCGGCCGGCTCCCAGGCGCTGCAGCTCGGCAGCGAGACGCTCGGGACTGAGCTCGCGGTCGGGGATCATGACCGCAGCGCCCTCGCGCACCAGGTACTGGGCGTTGTAGGCCTGGTGATCGTCGACGGCGCCCGGAAACGGCACCAGCACCGCGGCGATGCCCACGGCAGCGAGCTCGGACACGGTGAGCGCGCCGGCGCGGCAGATGACCAGATCCGCCCAGCCGTACGCCTCGCCCATGTCCTCGATGAACGGCCGCACGTCGGCGCGCACGCCGGCCTGGGCGTAGCTGGCGCGCCCGGCCTCGAGCCAGCGCTCGCCCGCCTGGTGGCGCACGTCGAAGCTGAGCCAGCCCGAAAGCCGCGCGAGCGCGAACGGCACCACCGCGTTGAGCCGCGCCGCGCCCTGGCTGCCGCCGAGCACCAGCAGCCGCACGGAGCCCAAGCGGCCGGCGAAGCGCTCGCGCGGCGGCGGCACTGCGCTGATGTCGCGCCGCACGGGATTGCCGATCGCGCGTGCGTGCACGTCGCGGCCGAAGCTCCCGGGGAAGGCTTCGAGCACCCGGCGGGCGAGGTGCGCGAGGCAGCGGTTGGTGAAGCCGGCGATGGCATTCTGCTCGTGGATGACGAGCGGGCGGCGCGCGAGCCAGGCGGCGACCCCGCCCGGCCCGGTGACGAAGCCCCCGAGCCCCACCACCACCGCGGGACGATGGCGCCGCATGACCGAGAGCGCCTGGGCGAGCGCCACGCTGAGGCGAAACGGCGCGAGGAGCCAGGTGAGGGCACCCTTGCCGCGCAGCCCGCCGATCGACAGCCGCTCGAGCGGGATGCCCTCGGCGGGGATGAGCCGCGCTTCGAGTCCGCGCGCGGTGCCGAGCCAGACGACCTCCAGCGACTTCTCGCGCAGCACCCGCGCGAGCGCCAGGGCCGGAAACACATGCCCGCCGGTGCCGCCCGCCATGATGAGAATCGGACCGCTCATCCGCGTCCCCTCGAGAGCGCGCCGCGCACCGTGGCGGCGCCGCGCAGCTCGCGCATCGCCTCGTGGTAGACGCGCAGCAGCAGCCCGAGCCACGCGAGCGCCACGATCAGGCTCGAGCGCCCGTAGCTCATGAGCGGCAGCGTCAGGCCCTTCGT
>JASHTN010000277.1 GCA_030040525.1 Gammaproteobacteria bacterium
CTCGGTGAGGAACACCACCATCGCACCGTTATAACTCGCGTACAGGAACGACAGCCACAGCTCGGTGGCGAGCAGCCGCGGAAACGACGGCGCCTGCACGAGCCACGACATCACGGGATAGGCAGTGAGCAGCATGAGCAGCGTGCAGCCGACGAGCAGCGGCCGCCGCCCCACGCGGTCCGAGAGCGCCCCCATCACCGGCAGCCAGAAGAGGTTTGAGGCCCCCACGCACAGCGTCGCGAAGAAGGCGTCGGCGCCGGAGAGCTTGAGCACCTCGCTGCCGAAGGTCGGCGTATACGCCGTGATCAGATAGAAGGAGACCGTGGTCATGGTGACCAGCAGCGCACCGCTCACCACCACCGTCCAGCTCTCGCGCAGCGACCGCAGCAGTTGCACGAAGCCTGGACGCTGCGGCCGGGAGGCGAATGCGGCCGTCTCCTCGAGTGAGCCCCGCAGCCACAGCAGCAGCGGCACGATCGCGCAGCCGAGCAGCAGTGGCACACGCCAGCCCCAGGCGCTCATCGCGGCCGGCGTGAGGCGCGACTGCAGCGCGAGCCCCATGAGCGCCGCGAACATGACCGCGACCTGCTGGCTGGCCGACTGCCAGCTCACGTAGAAGCCTCGGTGGCCGGGCGTGGCAATCTCCGCGAGGTACACCGACACGCCCCCGAGCTCCATGCCCGCGGACAGGCCCTGCAGCAGGCGGCCGACGAGCACCAGGAGCGGCGCGGCCAGGCCGAGTGCCGCGTAGCCAGGCGTGCAGGCGGTCAGCAGAATTCCGCTGGCCATGAGGGCGAGGGTCAGCAGGAGACCCGCGCGGCGCCCGTGCCGGTCGGCGTAGACGCCGAGCACGATCGCACCGATCGGACGCATGAGGAATCCCGCGCCGAAGGTCGCGAATGCCAGCATGAGCGAGGCGAAGGCGCTGGCGGCGGGAAAGAACGCGCGACCGATGGCGCCGGCGTAGTAGCCGAACACCATGAAGTCGTACATCTCGAGGAAGTTGCCGCTCGCGACGCGGATCACGGCGCCGGCACGCGACTGGCCTCGAGGCCTCACCTCAGGCCCGCCGCGGAATGACCGGCAGCCGTACGTGCGAGGGCCGGCCGGCGTCCAGGTAGACACTGTTGCGCGCGATCCTCTGGGTGAGCCCCCTGCCCTCCGGCGCACCGGTGTTGGGATTGACATCGAAGTGGGGGAAGTTGCTCGAGGAGACGTCGAGGCGGATGCGGTGACCCCTCACGAAGGTGTTGGACGTCGGAAAGGCGGTCACCGTGATCGGGTACACGCGGCCGGGCGTCATGAGCGTCGGGCTCTCCCAGGAGTCGCGGTAGCGGCAGCGCAGGATTCCGTCCGTCAGGTTGAGGGCAAAGCCCTGCGGGTAATCCTCGCTCGGCGGGTAGACATCGATCAGCTTGATGGTGAAATCGGTGTCGCCGGCGTCGGAGCTGATCCAGAGCCTGGCCTCGATGGCGCCGGTCACCTCGAGGTCATCGGCAAGCGGCTCGCTCTGGAAGACGAGCACATCCGGCCGTGCTGACACCGCAGCGTACGGCGCCCGCGAGCCGTAGAACTGCGGGCCCTCGCGCTGATCGTAGCCGCCGCCACGCATCAGCGGCTCACCCGAGGTGATGGTGCCACCCATGGTAGGCACGGGGTGGCGCGGATCGAAGTCGTAGCGGCGCGGGGCGTGCGTGCCGGTCGGCGCCTCACGCGACAGCCGGCCGCCGGCGAGGAGGTAATAAGGAGTGAGCCGGCGGTCGGGAATCGGCCAGTCGCTCTCGCTGCGCCAGCGTCCGCCATGGTCGAGGCGGCCGTCGGCAAGCCTGCGCCCGCTGCCGCCGCCCATGACGAACAGCCGCACCGGCGGCTCGGGCGTGCCGCTGCCGCTCGTGCCCTTCAGGTGGCGGTCGAACCACTCGAGGCGCCGCGCGAAGATGTCGCCGCCGTCGGCGTCGAGCGTCGAGCCGGGCCCGAGGTCGATGTCGCCGGCATGAGTCGCCGAGCGGGCGCCATGAGTCCACGGCCCCATGATCAGCCGCACCGGGGCGCGCTTGCGCCCGGAGAGCCCGAGGTAGTTCTCGGTGGCGGTGCGGGCGTAGGCGTCGTACCACCCCGAGAGGTGGACCATGGCGGCGTCTGCGAACTGCCCGTAATAGCCGGCCGCATAGATCCCGAGCTGCTGCCAGTAGGCGTCGAACCGGCCGTGCTCCCACTGCTCGTAGACGTAGTCCTCGTATTCCGGAATGAGACTGAGCGGGCTGTGGCCGCGCCGCCAGGGCATGTGCGCGAACCAGGCTTTGAGATCGACGGCCTTGAGAGCCGCGAGGCGCCGCGGATCGCGCTGTCGCGCGGTGCTCTCGAGTCCCAGGTCGTATGCCCAGGTGACCTGTTTCAGCTCGAACGCCCCGCCCTGGCGGATGCCGCCCTGGTAGGCGTTGGAGAAGCCCCCGCAGTCGACGTACATCGCCTTGAGCCCGGGCGGATTCAGGCAGCCGAGCGCGACCTGGGTGTGAGCGGCGTACGAGAGGCCCATGGTGCCAAACGCGCCGTTGCTCCAGGGTTGCGCGACGAGCCAGCGGCAGGTGTCGAAGCCGTCCGCGCCTTCGTTCAGGTACTTGACGAACTCGCCTTCGGAGTCGTGCCGGCCGCGGCAGTCCTGGAGGACCACGACGTAACCCCGGCGCACGTAATAGGCCGCGACCTCGGCGCGCGTGCGCGGCACCGGGTTCGCCGCCGTGACGTCGCGGAAGTAGGTGACGTTGCGGCCGTAGGGGGTGCGCTCGAGGATCGCCGGAAAACCCCCGGCGGCGGGCTGGCCGTTGCGCGCCGGACGGTAGACGTCGGTCGCGAGTCGCACGCCGTCGCGCATGACGACACGCCGGTTGCTCTCGAGGACCACCTCGAAGGGGCCCGCAGTGTCGTCGCCTGCCGACGCCCGCGCCCCGCGCGCCCCGCACAGGCCGAAGGCGACAGCGAGCGCCGAGAAGGCGCGGCGGCTTAAGCGTGGCATGGCGTCATCTTCCCAGCCGGCACGCCTCGCGGGTAGGGGGCGCTTAATAGTTCCTTACTGTGCGATCACATTGTGCCGGCCACGAACGTGCTTTAATCCGCACGCGGAACACCGGGAGGCGGAAACCATGCGCGCACCAGGGAGCAGGTTCATCGGACTGACTGCAGTCCTCGTCGCTTTCGGTCTCGCCGGCTGCAACTCCTCGACGAGCAGCGGCTCCAGCAGCACCACCGATCAATCGGCGATCGGCGTATGGAGCGGGACCGACTCCGTCACCGGCGACACGGTGGTCGCCATCGTCAACTCCGGCGGCCAGGCGACCTTCATCCGCAGCGATGGGGTGCAGTTCGACGGCACGGTGGAGGTCTCGGGCACGACGCTCGCCGCGACCGTCACCGGTTACACCAATTTCGGCCAGACCTTCAGCGACGGCTCCACCTACGGCATCGGGACGCTGAACGGCACGGTCTCGACCGGCAGCTCACTCAGCGCCAGCCTCACCTTCACCACCAACGGCAACACGTCGCTGACCGGCACCTGGTCGCTCAGCTTCGAGGCGCTCTCGAACACCGCCTCCTCGACCGCTGCGGTGGCGGGCAACTACACCGACATCGCCACCAATGCCACGCTCGCCATCGCGAGCAACGGCGTCATGAGTGAGCAGAACACCGCCAATGGCTGCGTGCTCAACGGCTCGATCTCAACCACCGACAGCAGCGTGAACGTCTACCAGGTGTCCTACACGCTCGAGGACTGCACCGGCACCTACGCTCCGCTCAACGGCGTGCAGTTCACCGGTCTTGCCTACGTCGATACCAATGCGTCGCCGACGGAGCTCGTCATCGCCGTCGCCGGGGCGAACTCCACCAGCAAATACGCGATCGTGTCGGACCTGAACAGCTGAGGCGTCGGGCGTGAACAGCCGCTGGCGCTGCCAACAGCGGCGGCGCCGTGGCATGCTAGGCGGCAGTGACTGACCTGCGCATCGGGTTTATCGGCTTAGGCAACGTCGGCGGCGCGCTTGCGGGCAACCTGCTCCGCCACGGCGTCGACCTGACTGTCCGCGACCTCGACCCGGCGCGCGTCGCGGCGTTTACCTCGCGCGGAGCGAAGTCGGCCGCCTCGCCTGCCGGGCTCGCTCGCGCGGTGGATCTGGTCATCACCTGCCTGCCCTCTCCGGCCGCCTCCGCCGCCGTCCTCGAGGCCCCCGATGGGGTGCTCGCGGGACTCTCCCCGGGCAAGGTGTGGCTCGAGATGAGCACGACCGACCAGGCCGAGGCGATCCGCCTCGCTGCCCGCGTCGAGGCGCTGGGCGGCACCGCGCTCGACTGTCCGGTGTCAGGCGGCTGCCACCGCGCCGCCACCGGCAACATCTCGATATTCGCCGGCGGCAGCCGCGCAGCTTTCGAGCGCGTCCTGCCGGTGCTGTCGATCCTCGGCCGCAGCATTCTGCACACCGGCCCGGTGGGCTCGGCGTCCGCGCTCAAGGTGCTCACCAACTACCTGGCCACGGTGCACCTGGCCGCGCTCGCCGAGGCGCTCACGGTCGCCAGGGTAGCGGGTCTCGATCTCAACACCACCTACGAGGGCATCCGCATCTCCTCCGGCAACTCGTTCGTCCACGAGACGGAGTCGCAGGTCATCCTCAACGGCAGCCGCGACATCGGCTTCACCATGGAGCTGGTCATCAAGGATGTCGGGCTGTTCGAGGCACTCGGGCGCGCCCACGGCGTGCCGCTCGAGCTCTCGCCGCTGGTGCTGAGCCTCTTCAGGGACGGCCTGCGCCGCTACGGTCCGCGCGAGCATTCGCCCAACATCATCCGGCGCCTCGAGGAGGCCTGCGGCGTGCGGGTGCAGGCGCCGGGCTTCCCGGCGCAGATCGTCGACGACCAGCCGAAGGTTCCGGGCGCCGAGGTCGTGCCGCGCGGGCAGCGCGGGCCGCCAGCCGGGACGTGAGCAGCCGGGCGCGGTTCCGCATCGAGCTGATCCGCATCGAAACCCGCTCCATCGACTACGTGCCGCTCGCCGAGCGGCACGGCAAGGTCTGGCACCTGTGGCCGGTGTGGTTCTCGGGCAGCGCGCATCTCGCCACGCTCGCCGTCGGTATCCTTGGCATCACCCTCGGCGGCAACCTGCTCTGGACCATGATCGCGGTCGTCGCCGGCTGCCTGCTCGGCACCTTCTTCATGGCGTTCCATTCCACCCAGGGCCCGCAGCTCGGGCTGCCGCAGATGATCCAGTCGCGGCCGCAGTTCGGCTATGCCGGGGCGTTGCTCGTTTGGGCCGTGGCCCTCATCGCCTACATCGGCTACAACGCCTTCAACCAGGTGCTCGCCGCCCAGGCGCTGCACCAGGTGACGGGCGCGATCTCCCCGACCTCGCCGGGCGCGATCAGCGTGTTCGCCGTGCTCGCGGTCAGCCTGGCGCTGGTCGGTTACGACAAGATCCACCTCGCGCAGCGCGGTTTTGCCTATCTCATGATCGCAATCCTCACGCTGTTCTCCGTGGGCGCACTGCTCGCGCTGCGCTTCCCCGCGGCGCAGTGGCGCCTGCAGGATTTCCGCATGGTGCCGTTTCTCGCGCAGCTGTTTGCCGCGGCGTCCTATCAGCTCAGCTGGTCGATCTATGTCTCGGACTACTCGCGCTACCTGCCGCGCGACGTCGGCGTGCGCGCCTCGTTCTGGTGGACCTACCTCGGAGCGTTCGTCGGCGGCGCCTGGATGATGCTGATCGGCACGGTGGCGGCGGCGACCGCGCCGCAGCTGGACGTCGCGGCCGCGATGGAGCACGCCGCCGACCTGGTGCTGCCCGGTCTCGGCAAGGTGCTGCTGCTCGGCGGTCTGCTCGGACTCATCACCATCACCGCGCTGAATTTCTACGGCGCTTCGCTCACGCTGCTGTCGGTGGCGGACACGCTCAAGCCGCTGCGCTGCACGGTCGGCAAGCGCGTCGCGAGCCTCCTCGCGGCGCTCATCGTCAGCACCGCCATCGCGCTCAACTCCTCGGGCAACTTCGTCGCCGGCTTCAACGACCTGCTGGCGGTGCTGCTCTACCTGTTCACGCCGTGGACCGCGATCAACCTGGTGGACTTCTACATCGTGCGCCGCGGCCGCTATTCGATCCGCGAGATCTTCAACGCCCGCGGCATGTACGGCCGCTGGAACTGGCGTGGGCTCACCGCCTACGTCGTGGGCTTTCTGGTGATGATTCCGTTCTTCAGCACCGAGCACTACAAGGGCCCGGTGGCGCGCGCACTCGGCGGCGCCGACATCGCCATGCTGGTCGGACTGCCGGTGGCAGCTCTCGTGTACCTCATCGCCTGCCGCTCGATCGATCTCGAGCATGACCGGCGGCGGGCGGCCGCGGCGGACCTGGGTCTCGACCCCGACGCGCCGGCCGGCGCCGCGGTGCATTGACGCCTCCAGGAGCACTGTTACTATCGGGAGCGCAGTCATGCCCAAGATCGTCGATCACGAGCAGCGCCGCGACGAGATCGCGCTGGTTGCCTGCCGCGTGGTGGCCGAGCACGGCTTCGATCAGACCAGCATGGTGCGCATCGCGCGCGAAGCCGGCTATACGACCGGCATGCTGGCCCACTACTTCGACAGCAAGCAGGACATCATCATCGCCGCGCTGCGGCTCATCCTGCGCCGGATCGAGGAGCGCCTCATCGGTTCCCCGGCCCAGGCGGCGGAGGGTCCCGACCTGCTGCTGCTGCTCACGGAGGCGCTGCCGGTGGATGAGCACCGCCGGATCGAATGCGCGTTCTGGACGACCTTCTGGGGTCAGGTGCCGGCGGACAAGCGTCTGAGGCGCATCAACTCCTGGGTGCACCGCGAGTATCTGCGGCTGTTCGAGCGCTGCCTGGCTCAGTGCTGGCGCGACTGGCCGCGCTGGCCGGCGCAGCTGCGCGAGCAGGTGCTGAAGTCGGTGGTCACCTTCATCAACGGACTCACCGCCAGTGCGGTAGCCAACCCCGGCGACTGGCCCGCGGACAAGCAGATCGAGCAGCTGCGACTGCAGTTGCAGCTGCTGCACGCCTGGGCGATGCGCGCCGCGGGCGCAGCCGGCACGCATCACGCGGTGCGTGCCTGAGAAGCAGCGTCTTCACTTCCCCGACACCCGCACCACGAGCTTGCCGAAGTTCTCCCCGCGCAGCAGTCCGATGAGTCCGCCCGGAGCGCTCGGGAGTCCGTCAATGACCTCCTCGCGGTACTTGACGCGCCGCTCGGCGAGCCACGCCGTCATGTCGGCGCGGAACGCCGGCATGCGCTGGTAGTGATCGAAGATGATGAACCCCTGGATCTTCAGCCGCCGGCGCAGCACCGCCGACAGCAGCTGCGGCGTGCGGTCGGGACCTGCGGGCGGCTCCTCGAGGTTGTACCAGGCGATGAGCCCGCAGAGCGGCACCCGCGCGCCGACGTTGAGCAGCGGCACCACCGCCTGCAGCACCGCGCCGCCGACGTTCTCGAAATACACGTCGATCCCCTTGGGTGCGGCGGCGGCGAGGCGCCCGCGGAGATCCGGCTCACGGTGATCGAGACAGGCGTCGAAGCCGAGCGCGTGGACCGCGTACTCGCACTTGTCGTGCCCCCCGGCGATGCCGACCACGCGGCAGCCCTTGAGCTTGGCGATCTGGCCGACGAGGGAGCCGACCGCCCCCGTCGCCGCGGCGACCGCGACCGTCTCCTTAGGCTGCGGTTGCCCGATATCGAGCAGGCCGACATAGGCGGTGAGCCCGGGCATCCCGAGCACCCCGAGCGCATACGAGGGGCGGGCCAGGGCGGCATCGATGCGCAGCAGGTCGTGCCCGTCCGAGAGGGCATAGTCCTGCCATCCCGCGTTCGCGACCACGAGCTCACCCACCGTGAAGTCCGGGTTATTGGAGGCCTCGACCGCGCTCACGGTCTGCCCGGTCATCACCGCATCGATCGCGACCGGCGGCGCGTAGGAAGGCGCGTCGTTCATCCGTCCGCGCATGTACGGGTCGAGCGACAGGAAGCGCGTGCGCAGCAGCACCTCGCCCGGACCGGGTACCGGAAGCGCCGTGCGCTCCAGGCGGAAGTCGTCGGCTTGCGGCTCGCCATGCGGCCGGCGCGCCAGCACGATGCGGCGGTTGGTGCCGGCGGTATTCATGACGGCGGGTCCATGAATTGCACCGTGACGCCGGGCGGCGCCGGCGCATCGCGCGGGATGAAGAGGTCGGCCAGCAGCGCGCCGCCCGGCTCGACGCTGTAGCGGTCGAAGTCTCGCACCCCGGCCGCATACAGCACGTCGTCGTCGATGAAGAAATTCCCGGTGCACTCGCACGCCGGTCGGTTGAGGATCTCGTAGGCGGCATCCGCCACGATCTCGGGCGTGCGCGAGCGGCGCAGCATGGGCCCACCGCCGAGAGCGAACTGCACCGCTGCGGTCGCAATCGTGGTGCGCGGCCAGAGCGCGTTGCAGGCAATCCCCGCGGCGCGGTACTCCTCGGCCAGCCCCAGCATGCACAGCGACATGCCGTACTTGGAGAGCGAGTATGCGAGGTGCGCGCCGAACCACTGCGGCTCGAGCTTCAGCGGCGGCGACAGCGTCAAGACGTGTGGATTCGCCGCCTGCTTGAGGTACGGCAGGCAGGCGCGCGTGGTGACGAAGGTGCCGCGGGTATTGATCTGCTGGATGAGATCGTAGCGGCGCATCTCGATGCGCTCGGTCGGCGCGAGATTGATGGCGGAGGCGTTGTTGATGCAGATGTCGATGCCGCCGAAGGTCTCGGCGCACTGCCGCACTGCTGCCGCTACCGCCGCCTCTTCGCGCACGTCGACGACGAGCGGCAGCGCCCGCCCGCCGGCGCGCTCGATGTCCGCGGCGGCGGTGTAGATGGTGCCGGGAAGCTTTGCGTGCGGCGTGGCGGTCTTGGCTGCTACCGCGATGCTGGCGCCGTCGCGCGCGGCGCGCAGCGCGATCGCAAGCCCGATGCCGCGGCTCGCACCGGTGATGAAGAGCGTCTTGCCGGCGAGACTCATTGGCGCCCAGCGTGGCCCCTCAGCCCCCGCGCGGTCCCCCGGTCAACTCGACGCGGTTGCCGTCCGGATCCTCGATATAGAAGGAGCGCCCCTCCCCTTCCGCACCGTAGCGCGAGCCGGGCTCGTGCACGCTCACGCCACGCGCTGCGAGGTGCGCCGACAGCGCCGACTCCGCGAACGGCGCGATGCTGAGGCAGAAATGCTCCATATTCGGGCCCGTGCCCTCGAGCGTGCCGCGCCGGCTGCCGAGCGGACCGTCGGCGGTGACCAGGTCGATCAGGCAGCGCCCGGCGCGCAGCTGCGTCAGCCCGAGCTCCGGCTGCTCGCGCTCGAGCGTGCAGCCGAGCACATCGCGGTAGAACCCGAGCGCCCGCCGCAGGTCGCGCACCCGCAGCACTACGTGATCGATGCCGTTGATTCTGAAAATCGGTCGCGGTGCCGCCATCAGGGTTTGTCCGCGTAGCTGCTCGCGAGGTATTCGAGGATCTGCTGCGCTTCAGCGTCCGTGAGCGGCGCGCCGTAGGCCCTGCGCATCTTCTGGATGGTCTTGTCCCAGCCGGCGCGGTTCATCGCCGGGGCGTTCGCCGGAAGGTAGTCGAGGCTGTGGCAGATGGCGCAGCGCCCCGCCACGAGGTCGCGGCCGGGCGCATCCTTCAGCAC
>JASHTN010000022.1 GCA_030040525.1 Gammaproteobacteria bacterium
CCTGATCCGCCTCAGCCTGGGCAACTTCCAGTACTTCGCCGATGTCAAACCGGACGGCTCGGACCTGCGCTTCATCGCCGCGGACGACAAGACCCCGCTCAACTTTCACATCGAGCGCTTCGATCCCCAGGCGCAGATCGCGCTCGTCTGGGTGCGGGTGCCGCGCCTCACCGGCGGAGCGAAGACCGACAAGATCCTGCTCTACTACGGCAACAAGAACGCGCCGAACGCCGCGGATGCGCCGGGCACCTACGATGTGAACCAGGTGCTGGTCTATCACTTCAGCGCTCCCAAAGGCTCGTCCCAGGACGTGACGGCCTACAAGAGCGAGCCGAGTGCGTTCAACGCCGAGCCGACCCCCGCCTCCCTCATCGGCGGGGGCGTGAAGTTCTCCGGTACCGAGTCGATTGCGGTTCCGGCCAACGGCGCGGTGCATTTGTCCCCGGGCAAGGGCTTCACGCTCTCCGCCTGGGTGCGCTTTGCTGCGGCACAGCCGGCCTCCCAGGCCTACGTTGCACAGCTCACCGACCAGGGCCGGGAGCTGGTACTCGGAATCGCCGGCAGCCAGGCCTTCGCCCGCTACGCGAGCGGCACCGGCAACCCGGTGACGCTGACGCAGACCGGCCAGCTCACCACCGGTGACTGGCACCACCTTGCGATGCGGATCGGGGACGGGCGTCTGACGCTCTTCATCGACGGGGCAGATGCCGGTCACGCGGATGCCGAGGCACAGGAGATCGGCGGGACGCTGACCATCGGCGGCTCGGCGGCCAACGGCAACTACTACACGGGCGATATGGACGAGCTCGAGGTGTCCAACAGCGTGCGCAGCGCCGACTGGCTCAAGGCCGCGGCGCGCAGCCAGGGAATGGTGGCTCCGCTGGTCGTCTATGGCGGGGATACTCAGAAGGAGGGCGGGCACGAGTCGTACTTCGCGACGACGCTGCGCAACGTGACGGCCGACGGCTGGGTGGTGATCGGCCTCCTCGCCGTCATGTTCTTCGCTTCCATCATGATCATGGGACTCAAGGCGGTGTACCTGACCCGCGTCGCGCAGGGCAACCGGAGCTTTCTCGAGCGCTTCTACAAGGAGGCCGCCGATCCGGCGGCGCTCGAGAAGGGCCTCGCCACCGAGGGCGACGCGGCCGACGACGACTTCGGCGGCTCGACGCTTGCCCAGCTCTACCACCATGGCATGCAGGAGACCCTGAAGCGCCTCGAGGGCCAGTCGGTCGGGGCCGAGCGCGCCCGGATTCTCTCCGCGCAGTCGATCGAGGCGATACGCGCGACGCTCGATGCGGGCCTGACGCGCTGCCTGCAGCAGCTCAACGCCCGCATGGTCTGGCTCACGGTGTCGATCGCGGGGGGCCCGTTCCTCGGGCTCCTCGGCACCGTGGTCGGCGTCATGATCACCTTCGCGGCGATTGCCGCCTCAGGCGATGTGAACATCAACGCCATCGCCCCCGGCATCGCCGCCGCGCTGGTCGCGACCGTCGCCGGGCTCGGCGTTGCGATCCCGTGCCTGTTCGGCTACAACTATCTCAACACCCGGATCCGCGAGATCGGCGCCGACATGCGCGTGTTTGTCGACGAATTCGTCACGCGCATTGCCGAGACGTATTCCTAGCGGGGTGCAAGAGCAGCAGCCATGGCGGCCGGAGCGAGCGAGGAACGCGGCGTCTACGACGAGATCAACATCACGCCGATGCTCGATCTCGCCTATGTGCTGCTCGTCATCTTCATCATCATGACGACGGCGGTGGTGCAGGGCATCAAGGTGAATCTGCCGAAAGCGAGCGCCCAGCCGACGCTCGCCGAGAACAAGACCAAGGCGATCACCATCACCGCTGACGGGACCATCTATCTCGACACGTTCCCCGTCAGCATGCAGGAGCTGGAGAACATGCTGCGACAGTACAAGGCCGCCAACCCGAGCCTGCCGGTGATCATCAAGGCGGATGCCACCATCCAGTATCAGCGCGTCGTGGACGTTCTGGATCTCCTCGGCCGGCTGCAGATCACGCAGCTCGGCCTGGTGACGCAAAAGATCGTGAAATAGGCTGTCAGCGCCATGGGCAAGCCGCGCAAGAGAACCCGCTACCTGCCGACGATCGTGCTCGGAGTCGCAGTGACGACGCTCGGTGTCGGGGCGGTCGCCTTCGTGCGCAGCTTCCTCGCGAGCCCGCCGGCTCAGCCGCAGCAGGTGGTGCAGGTCGTGCACCTCATCCGCCCGCCGCCGCCTCCGCCCGACCTGCCGCCGCCACCCCCGCCGCCGCCCGACGAGAAGGTCGTACCGGACCCACAGGACAAGCCCGATCCGACCCCGTCCCACGAGCCGCCGCCGGGCGCTCTGGGGCTCGATGCGGAGGGCAGCGCGGGCGGCGATGAGTTCGGGCTCGCAGCCCGCAAGGGCGGGCGCGATCTGCTCGCGACGGGCGGCAGCGCCTATGCCTGGTACGCGGGTCTGCTGAAGGACGAGATCCTGGATCTGCTGAATGGGGACAAGCGCGCGCACACCGGCGAGTACACCGTGATCGTGCGCGTGTGGATGCGCGACGACGGCAGCGTCGAGCGCGTGCGCATCGCGCAATCGAGCGGCAACCGCCAGCGCGACCAGGCGATCGAGTCGGCGCTGTCACGCATCACGCGCCTCTCCCAGGCGCCGCCCGCCGATATGCCCGAGCCGATCAGCCTGCGCATCGTCTCAAGGGGCTGAGACTCGCAGGGTCCCTACAGCATTAATAAGAGGAGTCACCATGGACCGCGTGCTTCGTTGGGTCGTGCCGGCGCTGGTCCTGGTGGCGGCGGCCGCGAGCGCCCCCGCCCCGGCCCAGACCGCGCGCAGCGGCGGCAACGCCAATGCGCAGCTCATGGAGCAGATGCAGCAGCTCGCCTCCGAGCGCACCAGCCTGCAGGCGGAGAACGAGCGCCTGAAGAGCCAGCTGGCGGACGTCACCAAGGACCGCGATGCGCTCAAGTCGGGGCAGCAAGCTCTTGATCGGCGTGCCCGGGACGCCGCCACCGCACTCGCTCACAGCAATGCGGAGCGAGAGAGCGGCGATCAGGAGCTGACCCAGACGCGGGCCAAGATGCAGGAGCTGATCGCGAAATTCCGCGAGACCATCCAGAAGATGCGGGATATCGAGACCGACAGCGCGACCACGAAGCAGACGCTCGCCACGCGCGAGCGCGAGCTGTCGGTGTGCATCGACCGGAACGTGGCGCTCTATCATCTGAACGACGAGATCCTGACCCGCATGGACAAGCAGGGCGTGTGGTCGAGCCTCGCGCAGGCTGAGCCGTTCACGAGGATCAAGCGCATCCAGAACGAGAACCTCGTGGATGACTACCGCGCTCGCGCACAGGATCAGCAAATCAAGCCGAAGCCGGCGCCCGGGACCTCACCTCCGGCTCACTAGGGAACCTCTGCGCAGGCAGTGACGCAGGGGTTGGATGAAAGAGAAATCGGATCAAGGATCATGCGAGAGGTGGAAAAGCGCGGATCAGTGGCCGATTTAGCCTCGGATCTTGGAGTCTTCCTGCCTTCTTGCCATTCACCAGGGACACGTCCCCTGTGGCGTGATCAAGCGTCGTCTGAGCATGTACAGGT
>JASHTN010000278.1 GCA_030040525.1 Gammaproteobacteria bacterium
CTGTTCCTTTCACAGTTCGCCGCTGCGCCATGCCCGCCAGGATGCCTGCTATATAGTGTGGCATGAGCCCGGATAGTCAGCAGCCGATCGGGCACCGCGTCGCCGGGATCGTGCTCGCGGGCGGGCGCTCGGTGCGCTTCGGAGGCGAGAAGGCGGCCGCACTGCTCGCCGGCACGCCGCTCGTCATGTGGGCCGCGCGGCGGCTCGAGCGCAGCTGCGTTGCCGTGGCCGTCAATGCGCGCCCCGGAACCGAGGCCGAGTCGCTGGCGCGCGCGGCGGGGCTGCCGGTGCTGCACGATGCTCCCGGCGACGCTGCGGGTCCGCTCGCCGGAGTCCGAGTCGGTCTCCTCTGGGCGCAGGGCCTCGAAGCGCGCGCGCTCGCGGTCAGCCCGTGCGATGCGCCGCTGTTGCCGGAGGATCTCTTTCCGCGCCTGATCGCCGCGGCGGGCGCGGGTGCGGCGCTGGCCGTGACGGACGACGGACGGCAGCCGTTGTGCGCCCTATGGCCGGTCGGTGCACTCGCGGCAGTCGCCGCTTCGCTCGCCGGCGGTGCGCACCCGCCCACGTGGCGCGTGTTGGAGGGCCTCGGGGCGCGGCAGGTGCATTTCGAGAGCGCCGAGGCGTTCGCCAATCTCAACACGCGCGAGGACCTCGCGGCCGTCGCCGCACGGTTGGCGCGCTGCTGAGCCGGCCGCCCGAGCTACCAGCGATACAGATCCGCGACGAAGCCCTCAGGGAAAGCGTCCGTGCGCGGCGGCAGCTCGACGAATCCCTGGGTGCCGGCGAGCGCCAGAAAATCGCCGGAGCCGTTCGGCGGCCGCGGCTCGGCGCGGACGCGGCCGTGCTCGTCGTGGCGCACGGACACCGGCAGAAAATAAGTGAGCGAGCGACCCGGCTTGAAGGGCGCCGCCAGGACGATGGGCTCGGGCGGCGTGCGCGCTGCGCCCATCGCCGCCGTGATCGCCGGCAGGACGTAGCGTGTCAGGCAGAGCAGCGTCGAGACCGGGTTGCCCGGCAGGCCGAACACGAGCCGACCCCGCGCCGCGATGCCGAACCACATCGGCATGCCGGGCCGTTGCGCCACCTGGTGGAAGACCTCCTGCACGCCGAGCTCCTTGAGCACCTTCGGCACCAGGTCGAACTTTCCCTTGGAGACGCCGCCGCTGAGGATCAGCGCGTCGTGCCCGGCCAGATGCTGCCCGAGCCGCTCATGCAGCAGCGTCTCGTCATCGGGCAGGTGATCGTCGGCGACGTCCACGAGGCCATGCTCGCGAAGCGCCGCGACGATCGCGTAGGCGTTGGAGCGGCGCACCTGGTGCTCGGCGATCGGCTCGCCCGGCTCGACCAGCTCGTCTCCCGTCGACACGACCATCAGCCGCGGCTGCCGGCTGACGCGCACGCACGCCCGTCCCGCGGACGCCGCCACCGCGATCTCCGGCGCGCCGAGACGCATGCCTGCCTTGAGCATCGGCACCCCCGGCCGGCTGTCCTCGCCGCGACGCTGCACGTTGCGATAGGGTGTGCCGCGCGCCTCCGCCTTGAGCGCAGCGGCTCCGCCGGCGATGTCGTACTCCTCCAGCGGGATCACGCAGTCGCTGCCGCGCGGCATGATGGCCCCGGTCGTCACCTCGACGGCGTCGTCCGGCCCCGCGAGGGTGAGCGCTGGAGCACCGGCCGGCTGCATGGCCTGGATCCTGAAGCGACGCACACCGCGATCGAACGCGGCGCTCGCGATCGCGATGCCGTCCATGCAGACGCGGTCGAAGGGCGGGTTGTCGCGCTCGGCGTAAATATCCTCGCGCAGTGTGCGTCCGATGCACTGCGTGAGCGGCAGCGCTTCGGCAGGCAGCGGCGTCAGGCGCGCGGCGATCGCCTGCTCGGCCATTTGCGGTGTGAGTGACGTAGGTCCTCGCTGGTCTGGGCTGCGATTATAGTGCCCGCGCCGCCCTGGAACGCGATACAGTGCCGCCCTGAGCACGATGCGCTTCGATCGCATGGAATGGGCCGGGGCCTTCGGCGACCTCGGCACTCTGATCCCCTTCGTGGTCGCCTATATCGCGGTCGTGAAGGTCGATCCGTTCGGCATCCTGCTCTCGTTCGGCCTGGCGGCGGTGCTGTGTGGCCTTTACTACCGCACACCGTTCCCGGTTCAGCCCATGAAGGCGATCGGCGCGATCGCAGCTACGCAGGCGGCACAGACGGCGACCATCACGCAGGCGACGCTCTACGGCGCCAGCCTCGCGACGGGCGTGATCTGGCTGGCGCTCGGACTCAGCGGCTCTGCCCGCCACCTCGCGCGTCTCGTGCCGCGCTTCGTCGTGGTCGGGATCGTCCTCGGACTCGGCGTCGGCTTCATGCTTCATGGCATCCGCCTGATGAGCGAGGAATGGATCGTCGCCGCCGTCGCCCTCACGGGCACTGTGCTGCTGCTGTCGAACAAGGTGATCCCGGCGATGTTCCTGCTGCTCGTGTTCGGCGCGGCGCTCGGGGCGCTGCGTCATCCCGCGCTCCTCACCGCACTGCGCGCGGTGAGGCCGGCGCTCCACTGGCCGGGCTTCGCGCTCGCGGGCGTCTCCTGGCACGACCTGCTGATCGGCACGACGCTGCTCGCATTGCCGCAACTGCCGCTCACCCTCGGCAACGCCGTCATCGCCATCCGCGAGGAGAACAACCGGCTGTTCCCCGACCGCGCGGTGACCGAGAACGCGATCGCGGTCTCGACCGGCGCGATGAATTTGGCGAGCGCCGTGCTCGGCGGCGTGCCGATGTGCCACGGCGCCGGTGGCATGGCCGGCCACGTCGCCTTCGGTGCGCGCACCGGCGGTGCGCCCATCATCCTCGGCACGCTGCTGCTCGCTCTGGCGCTGTTCTTCAGCGGCTCGGTGGCGACGCTCTTCGAGCTGTTCGCCTCCCCGGTGCTCGGCGTGATCCTGTTTCTCACCGGCGCGCAGCTCGCGCTCGGCTCGTGCGACTTCAGCAGGCACAAGGGCGAGCGGTTCATCACGCTCGTGACCGCGGCGTTCGCGATGTGGAACGTGGGACTCGCGTTCGTCGTCGGCATGGCGCTCGCTTACATCGAGCGGCGCGGCTGGCTGCGGCTGTAGCCGCAGCGCCGGCGATGTGAGTTTGCAGAATCGGCTACTTCACATTTTTGGCGGGCGGAGCACACGGCTAACGCCAAGCTCGGGCATAATTTTCGTCCTTATGGCGCGCATCGGATTTCGGTCGACGACGCCCGCGGATGAGTCGGCGATCCTTGCCCTGCTGCGCGAGGCACACGGGGCCCCGGCCGCAGATCCGGCGCTCGAGCGTCAGCACATGCACTGGAAGTGTTGGCAGCCACACGAGGGCTGGCAGGGCTCGCGCTCGTATGTGCTGACCAAGGATGACCGCATCGTGGCTCACGGCACGATCGTTCCCGCCGTGTGCGCGTGGGAGCGCGAGCGAATCAACATGCTGCACGTGATCGACTGGGCGGCGCGGTCTGAAGTGCGGGGTGCCGGTGCGGCGGTGATGGAGAATATCGGCAAGCTGGCGGACGTGATCGCCACCTCCAGCGGCAGCCCCAAGGGGCGGCAGCTGCTGCCGTTCATCGGCTTCAAGGAATCGAATACGGTCGTGACCGGATACGCCCGGCCAATCCGGCCGTCGCTTTATTTCACCGGCAGCGGCGCGCACCGCTGGCGGCGGGCGGCACGCTATCTTCGCGCCGGGCTATGGGCCTTGTGCGCTCCCGCGCACCGGGATGCGTCGTGGCAGGCGCGCCGGATCTGCGCGGAGGACATCGCCGCCACTTCGATTCCCTGGCCCGCGCCGAAGTACGGCAGCGCCGTGCTCGAGCGTAAACCCGCGGTGATGAGTTACCTGCTGCAATGTCCGGCGGCCGATATGGAGCTCTACGCCGTGGGTCGGGGGGCGGAGCCCGAGGGTTATTTCGTGCTGGCGTTCACCGGAGCTCAGGCGCGGCTCGTCGACTGCTGGCTCGAGTCGGAGAGTCTCCCGGGCTGGACAGCGCTCGTGTCCCTTGCCGTACGGCAAGCGGAACAACACGCGGGCGTCGGGGAGATCGCCGCGACCTGCAGTGAGCCGCTCCTGGGCGCTGCCCTGAGGCATTGCGGCTTTCACGCGCGCTTTTCTCGATCGCTGTCGATGCGCGTCAGCGGCGCGGCCCGACCGCCGGATCGTACCGTGCGAATACAGATGATCGACGACGACCAGGCGTATCTGCACAGCGGCTTCTGGGCATGACGAAGCACGGCTTGCGGCGCGACCAAAACTGATCGGACCGCGGCTGCCGAGATTGTCTTGATGCCCAGGTGGTCATCACTCACAATCCGCCAGCCAGGGAAGACGACGAAGGTGATTATGCAAGATCTGCTGGGCAGGATTCAGAAGGCCTTTCACGCCGCGTTTGATGTCGACCCGCAATCGATCTCACTGGATACTCAGCCGGACGACGTCCCGGGTTGGGATTCCATGGGGCACGTGACTCTGGCCAGCAGCCTGGAACGCGAGCTCGGCGTCAGCTTCGACGTCGACGACCTGATG
>JASHTN010000279.1 GCA_030040525.1 Gammaproteobacteria bacterium
GAAAGTTGCTTGAGATGCTCGGTTACGCGAGCGAGCAGGAGCTCAGCCAGGTTCGCACGCCGGACCTGTACGTTGACGTGCGCGAGCAGGAGCGGCTCATGGCCTCTCTCAAGCAGCACGGCGACGTGCGCAACGTCCGGCTGCGGCTGCGGCGGCGCGACGGTACAGCGATCCACGTCCTGGGCAGCGTGCGCATCCACGCCGTGGTCGACGGCAAGAGCTACATCGAGGGAGTCCTCGCCGACATCACCTCGCTGATCCAGGCGGCCGAAGAGCGGCAGCGCCTCGAAGGGCAGCTGGCGCTCGCGCAGAAGCTGCAGGCGGTCGGCGAGCTCGCCTCCGGCATCGCCCACGAGATCAACACGCCGATGCAGTTCATCGGCGACAACGTCCATTTCCTCAAGCGCGCCTTCGAGCGCATGCGAGGGCTGCTCGAGCAGTACCGCCACCGCGCCGACCGCGCCTTCGCCATGCGCGCGGAGGGCGCCTCGCGGCTGCCGGAGCTGCTCAATGACGTCGCCGAGGCGTTCGATGGCAGCATCGAGGGCGTCGCGCGCGTCACCGAGATCGTGCGCGCCATGAAGGAATTCGCGCACCCGGGCGACACCGCCAAGGCGAGCACCGATCTGAACCAGGCGGTGCAGACGACGCTGGTGGTCGCGCGCAACGTCTACAAGGACGTCGCCGACGTGCACACCGAGCTCGGCGAGATTCCGCCGGTCGAATGCCGCAGGGCCGAGATCAACAAGGTGCTGCTCAACCTGATCGTCAACTCCGCGCACGCGATCGGCACTGCCGTCGAGCGCGGCCGCAAGGGGCGCGGGACCATCACCGTCCGCACCGGCTGTGATGCGACCCATGTCTACATCAGTGTTGCCGACACCGGCTGCGGCATCCCCCAGGCGGTGATCTCGCGCATCTTCGATCCGTTCTTCACCACCAAGCCGGTCGGCAAGGGGACCGGCCAGGGCCTGGCGATCGCGCGCAGCATCGTGCAGAGCCACGACGGTGAGCTCAACGTCGAGAGCACCGTCGATGTCGGCACCACGTTCACCATCCGGTTGCCGCTCAGCACCCCGGCGCAGGCCGAAGGCCCCGCGCCGGAGCTGCCGGCGGCCGACGCCGAATCCATGATCGGCTGAGGAGACGACATGAGCGACCTTCGCCACAAGATCCTGTGCGTCGACGACGAGCCGCGCGTGCTGCAGGCCGTCGGGCGCCACCTGCGCGACCGCTTCGAAGTGCTGACCGCGACCAGCGGCGCCGCCGGCCTCGAGGTCGTCAAGCGAGAGCGGGACCTCGCGGTCGTCATTGCCGACATGCGCATGCCGGAGATGGACGGCGCGACGTTCCTGCACCACACGCGCCTGCAGCAGCCGACCGCGGTGCGCATGCTGCTCACCGGACAGGCGGACATCGCTGCCGCCATCAAGGCGATCAACGAGGGACAGGTATTCCGCTTCCTCACCAAGCCGTGCCCGCCCGAGCAGCTGCTCGCGGTCGTGGACGAGGCGATCCGCCAGTACGAGCTGGTGATCGCCGAGCGGGTGTTGCTGCAGCGCACCGTGGTCGGCAGCATCAAGGCGCTCGCCGACATCATGAGTCTCGTGAGCCCCGCGGTGGTGGGGCGCGCCGTGCGCCTCAAGCGCCGCGTGTCCGCGCTCGCCGCCGCGCTCGATCTCGAGGATCGCTGGCAGGTCGAGGCTGCGGCGCTGCTGTCGCATCTCGGTGAGCTGTCGCTTCCCGAGGCGGTGACGCGCAAGATCGCCCGCGGCGAGGAGCTCGAGCCCGGCGAGGCCGAGCGGCTGCAGGCGGCCACGCAGGCCGCGAATCGCCTCATCGGCCACGTGCCGCGCCTCGAGCCGGTGAGCGCGCTGCTCGCGAGCGTGACGGCGCCCGCCGACGGGGCCGGGGGGCCAGGCGAGGCCGAGTCGCGCGCGGCGGCGGTGCTGCGCCTCGCGATGGAGGTCGAGCGACTCGAGCTTCAGGGTCTCGGCGCACAGGAGGTGCTCGACACGCTGCGCACGCTCGATGAGTTCCCGGAGCCCCTTCTCGAGGCTCTCGGCAGCTTGCAGAAAGGCGGCGGCGACGAGCTCGAGCGCGCCGAGATCCCGCTGAGCGAGCTCGAGGTCGGCATGATCCTGGACGAGGACCTGCGCACGGGCCGCGACGTGCTGATCGCCCCGCGCGGCTGCGACGTGACGCCGAGCTTTCTCGAGCACATCCGCCACTTCGTCAAGCAGCTCGCCAAGCCGAGCGTTGCAGTCTACCGCCGGCCGGCGCTTCTCACCGACGATGCGGGCACGCCGGCGCGTGAGAGCGCCATGGCCGGGTGATGGGCCGAGGCGCAATGCGCCGGCGCTCATGCCGCGGCAGGACCGCGCTGACCTGTGCGCTCGCGCTGCTCCTGGTCCGCGCTCCGCTTGCCACGGCCGATAGCTCCGACCGGCTGCTGCTCTCCGCCAACGGGGAGACCTTGACCGATACCAACGGCGGGGCCGGCGTTACAGTCGGCTGGCTGCATAACTTCGATCCCAACACGCTGCTCGAGGTCGGCGCCGAGCACCAGGTGATCAGCAACGCCGAGTGGACCGTGGGCTCGCTCGACGGCTCCGTCACGCTCGGTGGCGCCGGCACGCGCTGCACGCTCTACGGCGATGTGCGCGAGGGCGCGGGCGACGTCGGCTCGAGCGCCTTTAAGTACGCGGTGGAGGATCTCGGGGCGATCGCCACGTGGACCAACGGCTGGTCCATGCAGGCCGAGGACCGGCAGATCGACGTGCAGACGACGCACGGCAATTTGCCGAAGCTCGGGCTGCTCTACCTCTGGAATCGCCGCTGGCTCGGCTCCGTCGCCTATTCCTACTCGGTCGGAGGAAATCTCGGCACGCGCCTCACCACGGCGAGTCTCCAGGAGAGCGGGACTGCGTTTAATCCGCTATTCGGCATCGCCTTCGGCCAGGCGTCGCCGCCCGTCATCGACCTGGAGACCGGCGTGGTGCTGGCACCGGGGCAAACGCTCAAGGAAGGCTACACAGGCTTCTCGATGCCGGTGCATGCCTGGCACGGCGACATCACGGTCATTGCCGACTACGTCGAGCTCGCCAGCACCCGCCGGGCGACTCTCACGGTCAATTACATTCGCCAGCTCGGGCGCTAGAGCCGATCCTGCGCGCTACCGCCGATCCTGCGCTACAGCCGATCTCCGGACTGCACCTGCCAGCGGGCGGCTGCAAGCCTCTCCCACCGATCCCTCGAGCAGCCCGTCGGCTGCAGCAGCAGGTAGCCGTCGCGCGCTTTGAGCCCCTGCCGGCGCGCCGCCGCAGCCTGGCAGGGGTCCATCGTGTACATGAAGAAGGCGCGTCCGGCGGCGGCGCTCGTGACGGCGAGCCTCGCGACGGCGGCGCTGGTCCTGTCGTGGGGGCAGATGAGGCACTGCAGGCGATCGGTCGCGCCCGCTGATTCGATCAGCGCCACCGAGTCGTGGGCGAGGCGCACAGCCCGCACCGGGTTCGGTCGTTCAATGAACTGGCGGCGCCAATCGGCCGCATCGCCGTAGTGAAAGCGCGCGAGCCCTGGGCCGCCGCGCTCGAAACGCCGTCTGTTCTGGGTTGTGAGCAGCGCCGCCGCGGCTTCAGGGTCGCTGCTGGGCGCAGTGCGCGGGAGAGCGGCGCGGCGCGGGGCGGCGCGCGCAGCTGAGGCGAGGTAGAAGCTTCGGATCGGGCGCGCACCGAGCCGGCAGAGGCCGCGTCCGCTCACGTTGTCGGCGACCACGAAGCCGATGAGCGCCGCGTAGCCATGGTGGCGCGCGCGCTCGAGCGCCGCCTCGAGGAGCCGCGCATAGAAGCCGCGGCCGCGCTCCTCGGCAAGCGTCGTCCCGGCGCTCAGGATCCCGACATCGATCGGCGCGCCGTCGTCGAGCGCGATCTGTCGGGGACAGAGCGTGAGTCCGGCAAGGATCCTTCCGTCGCGCTCTGCGACCAGGAGATCGTTCCGCCGGCCGTCGAAGGGCCGCGCGACGTACCAGTCGTAGGCCGCCCGATCCCACTGTCCCGGAAAGCCCCGGTTGAGGAAGGCGATGTAGGCGTCGGGGTCGAGGCCGTCAGGGTTGACCAGGATGGCCATGCACGGCGCGTACCCGGCGCGCGAGCTCCGAAAGGTGCGCCCACCAGAGGGCGGTGCCGAAGCGCGCGTCGAGATGCTTGAAGAGGAGATCGAGATAGTTGCAGTAAAGATCGTCCAGTCCGTCGCCCATCACGTGACCGCGGCCCGCCTTGAAGATATGCGCCTTGACGTGCAGCACGCCTCCGAGCTCGAGGATGCGCACCGCGCGCTCGAAGGGGGAGGTCGCCTGGAAGTTGCAGGTGAGATGCACGAGCGTGCCGTCGCCGATGAGCTGGGGATAGATGAGCGACACACCCTTGAGTCCGCTCGCGGCGGCCACCGCCTCGCGCGAGACTGCGCAGTCGAGGTCGCGCGCGGAGCTCAGGAAATGAAAGTCGAGACGCGAGAGCGCCGCGATCAGCCCCGGTGGGGCGCCCCAGGCCGGCGGTATGTAACCGCGCACGTGGCGCAGTCCCGCGCTCGCGAATAAGCCGAGCGACCGGCCGATCGAGTCGAGGCACTGCGCCTCCGACTCTTCCTGGAACTCGGTCGCGAAAGCCGGCCCGACGTGGGCGTGGTGCAGGCCGTGCGGGACGATCTCGCAGCGCTCGAGGCCGTTCAGGTAAGCGACGAAGCGCGGATGCCGGTCGATGCGCAACTGCCCCGGCGCACGCAGCCTCGTCCAGTGCACATGGCGGCGCAGGAGGGGAATGTGGCGCAGCAGCCGGGTGTCGGGCGTCAGCGAGTCGAGCCGCCAGTCGGGGGTGACGCACAGCGTCGCCTTGAGATTTCCGTGGCGGCGCTGCAGCCGCACGAGCCGCCCGAGCGCGCCCGCGCCGAGATCGCCGCCTGCGTCGTAACCCTCGGCAGCGCCGGCGGGATGCACGTCGTCGACGGTCAGGACCACGGCCGCGGTCTTCCCGGCGGGCAGCCACTGGGCCTGCGCGCAGCGCGCGGTGCCGAAGGGCACAACGTTACCCATGCTCGTCACGGCTGCCCGGTGCTCCCGGCTTCAGGCGCTCACCGCGCGCCGGGCGGCGTCCCTGGCGGGGCTCAGCCACCCGAGGGCCTCGGCGGCCGACATGCTGCGGCAGAAGTAGTGGCCCTGGTAGAGGTCGCAGGTCGTGAGCCCCAGGAGCTCGTATTGGGTCTGGGTCTCGATGCCCTCGGCGATCGACTGCATGCCGAGGTAGCTGATCAGGTCGATAAGCGCCTTGAGGAAACCGAAGTCCCGCGAGTCGACGTCGATGCGCTCGATGAACGAGCGGTCGATCTTGACTGCCTTGAGCGGCAGCGCGCGCAGGTGCGAGAGCGAGGAGTAGCCGGTGCCGAAGTCGTCGAGCCAGGCGCCGACGCCGAGATCGCTGAGACGCTGCAGCGTACGGGCGGCGCTGCGCATGTCCTGAATGAGGGTGGACTCGGTCAGCTCGACGACGAGCTGCTTGCCCGGCAGATCGTGCTCGGTGAGCACCGCGTCGATCTCGTCGGCGAGGTTCGGGCGCAGGAACGCCTCGGCCGAGAGGTTGAAGTTGATGAAGAAGGCCTCGTGCCCCTGGTGGCGCCAGGCGGCGGCCTGGCGGGCAACCTCGCGGATCAGCCAGTCGTTGAGTCGATGCGAGAGTCCTGCCTGGAGGGCGATCGGCACAAACTGCCCCGGCATCAGCCGGCCTTCGGTCGGGTGGTTCCAGCGCACCAGCGCCTCGAATCCGGCGACCGCGCGCGTCTGCGGCACGATGAACGGCTCGTACTCGAGCACCAGCTGACCGGAGTCGAAGGCACGGTCGAGGTCCGCCTCGAGCTGCAGGCGGCTGATCGACTCGCGGGCGACCGCCGAGTCGAAGCGGCACCAGCGGGTCAGCGCGTCGCGTGGCACGGCCGCGAGCGCCGTGTTGGCGCGATCGACGAGCGCCTCGGCGTATTCGTAGCCGGAGTCGGCCGCGGCGATGCCGATGCTCGGGCGCAGCACGAAGGTATGGCTGTCGAGCGCGATCGGCGCCTCGACCTCGGTGACGATCCGCTGCGCCAGCTCCTCACTGCGCGCGGCGTCGGCGTTGGTCAGTACCACTGCGAGCTGGCTGTCGCCGGTGCGGAACAGGAGCTCCTTCGAGGGCAGCAGGAACTCGAGTCGCTCGGCGGCCACCACCAGCACGCGCGAGGCGAACTCGGCACCGAAGGAGCCGCTGATCTGCTGCAGGTGATCGAAACCGATCGCCATGACGAGCAGTGCGCCCTGGTTCGACTGGCGCATCGAGTCGAGCGTCGCGTCGATGCGCCGCAGCAGCGAGCTGCGGTTGGCAAGACCGGTGACCGTGTCGTAGGTGCTCACCAGGTGCAGCCGCGACTCGAGCGCCGCGAGGCTCTCGAGGGCGTTGCCGTAGAGCTGATTGGTGTCGCGGCGGCGCGCCTCGGTCTCCGCGAGCGCCGCGGCTGCGTGGCGCAGCGCCGTGCCGCGCCGCAGGTCGTTGCAGGCCCACAGCGCCACGGCGAGCAGCACCAGCAGCGAGGAGGAGAGCGCCTTGAGCGGCACCGTGCCGCCATCGCGCCGGGCCGCGCGCAGCTCGAGCGCGGTGCCGCCGAGATGCACCGGCACCGCGATCTGTGAGGTGAACCCGCCGGCGTCGGTCTGATAGAGCGCGACCTTCTCGCCCGCATCGTAGAGCTGCACCCGCAGGCCCTGGCGCATGAGGCCCGCCACCTGCGCGCGGGCGACGAAATCGTCCACCAGCTCCCAGCTCCCCGCCCAGCCGGCAGCGCTGCCCGTCGTGCTCGCGCGTGCCAGCACAAGCGCATTGGCACTGCTCGCGGTCGCGAAGGGCCCGAGGAGGGCGAGCGTCGAGCTGCTCATCCCGTGGTGCGCGCTGAGCGCGCGGCGCAGCGAGGCTTCGGGGATGGGCGGCGCGCGCGCGGCGGCATCGGGGTAGTTGGCAGGCAGGAGCTGCCAGGCATGCCAGCCCTGCTGGGAGGCACCGCCCGGTGACTGCAGCGCGACGCGCGCGCCGCGGTCGAGCTCGGCGGCGAGCGCGGCGCCCATATCCTCGAGCAGCTCGTGCTGGCGCACCAGGTCGCGGGTCTCCTCGAGCCGGTAGCGGACCGAGACGAGGAGTGCGGCGAGGCCCAGGGCAATCACCGCCCCGGTGAGGA
>JASHTN010000023.1 GCA_030040525.1 Gammaproteobacteria bacterium
CGCGCCACCACCGGCCGGTTGAAAAGCGCCGCCGGCGGGTGCGCGGCACGGCCTGACCCCGCTCCCAGAACGCTGGTCTTCGCCGGTGCGATCGCGGGCGCAATGGCCGCGACGGTGAATGCTGCGACCGCCGCCGGAGTCAGGCGCTGGTTGTGGACCGCGATCCGCTGCCCGGAAGTGAAGACCGTCTGCGGCACCTGCGTCACGGCCGCGGTCGTGCGATTCACGTACCTCAGGCTCGCCACCCGGCTCTGCGCGGCGTAGGTAACGCCGGCGCTGTTGGCGATCGCCGTGTTGGCGGTGTTGACGTTGCGCAGGTAGGCGTCGCTCACCCCGTAGGCCGGCAGGTAGAGCTCGCGTGGCCCGAGCGGGAACCAACCGACATTCGCACCTGCCGCGGGGCCGCCCGTCCAACCGACCAGCGCGGGTGAGTACGGCGGCTGCGCACCGCGCGGTCCCGGCACCCAGCACCATGCGCCGTTGAGGAACACCCAGCGTCCATAGTGAAACGGCGCATAGCCCCAGGGCGCCTCGTCCACCCAGGTCCAGCCCCACGGCGGCACCCAGACCCACTGCCCGAACCGGTACGGAACCCACCCGACCGGAATCACCACCGGCGTCCACACGTAGCCGTAATCGGCGGTGTCCTGCCAGCGGCCGTTGTCGTCGAGGTCCTGGGTTCCGGGAACATCGTCTGCCACGTACTGGAGCGACGGCGACTCCTCGGCCTGCTCATCGCGGGTCGCCGACCAGCTGTCGAGGTCATCGGGCGGGCCGAGCGCTCCGCCGCTCATCGCGAGCGGCGTGCCGCCCTGTGCGTTGCCGGTGAACACCATGATCTGCTGCGTCTGCACCGGGAGCGACTGAGCGCCGCTCATGGCGACTGCAAGCCCGTCGGTGACCTTCACGACGGTCGTATCGCCGGTGTCGTTCGCCTCGATGCGATACGCCCCGGGCTGCTGCAATGAGAGCGCCAGGTTCGGCGTGTCGACCTCGTAGTTCTGCTGCGCGCCCAGCTCGCGCACGTGCACGATCAGTGTGCCGGCGGCGAGCTGCATCTGCACCGTGTGATCGTCCAGATTGAGGAAGGAGAAGCCGGTGGACCCGCCCAGGCGGATGACGACCGGGCCCGCATCGAGCTCTGCCACTGCGCCCTCATCCGTCCAGAGGCGGTCGCCGGTGATGAGCGGACGGTTGAGCTGGGCGGTCGTCCACTCATCGAGTCCGGCGGGCTCGAACGACACCGGACCTTCGAGGTAACTCAATCGCGCGGCGCGCCCGGGCGGATCGGTGTCGTCCGCTGTCGCGACGGCGGAGGCGCACAGGCACAGAAGCGCCGCGAGAGCGAACCGCCCCGCTGCCCCGATCCGTGTCTCCATCCGTGCCTGCTCCAATCGTGCCTGCTGAGCTCGCGCCGCCGTCGCGCGGGTCAAACTGCCCTTAGTCTACTGCCTTCAACGCAGTGAGCCCGCCCGGGATCACATATGCCGGACAGGGGCTGAACGGGCGGTGAAAAGCCCGGCGCAGACACCCGATGAGCGCCGCGGGACGCACACTGACTGAGCCTTCTTGTGGCTTCTTTTGTCTTCCCGACCTGCTCGGCGAGCGCCAGGTGCGGCCGGCTCGATCATTGAATTCGGCTGCGGCGCCTCCCGGCAAAACATCGGCATCTCCCCCTTCTAATCCAACCGCGGGCTTAACCCGGCTGCCGCCTCACCCAGCACGCGGCATTGTTCGGGCATGCGCTGCGCCAGAAAGTCGATCAGTGCCCGCACCGCGGGCAGGAGTCCCCGGCGGGTCGGAAATACGAGGTGCAGGATGCCTTGCGGGGTGTTCCACTCCGGCAGCACCCGCTCGAGCGCGCCGCCGGCGAGATCGGCGCGCACCACCACCTCCGGTAATCGCGCGATGCCGAGTCCCGCGAGCGCCGCCACGCGCAGGACCACAAAGTCGGAGCACACCAGGCGTGGAGTGTGCTCGATGCGCTCGCTGCGACCGCCCGGAGCTTGGAGCTCCCAGAGCTGCCGCCCAAGCTCGTTCGCCTGGTCGAGGGTCTCGACTTTCGCGAGCTGCGCGGGCTCGGTGGGCCGTCCGACGCGCGCGAGATAGGCGGGGCTCGCGACCAGCAGCTCCTCCGACTCGCCGAAGCTTCGCATCACGAGGCCGTCCTCGCCGCTCGGCTGCGAGCGGACCCGGAGCGCCAGATCGAAGCCCTCTGCGAGCACATCCACTCGCCGGTTGCTGACATGCAGCTGCAGGCGCACGCCGGGGTACTTCGCGAGGAACTCCGGCAGGAGCGCGGCGAGCCCCCACTGCGCGAGCGCCACGGGACAACTGACGCGGATCGGGCCGCGCGGCTCGGAGCGAGCGAACTCCACCGCCTCGAGAGCGGCATCGGCCTCTGCCAGCATCGCAATCGCGTGACGGTGCACCTCCTGCCCGACGTCCGTCACCGCAAAGCGCCGCGTCGAGCGGTTCACCAGACGCATGTTGAGCTGCGTCTCGAGAGCGGCCACGTGCCGTGAGAGGCGCGACTTCGGGATATCGAGTGCCCGGGCGGCGCGCGCGTATCCGCCGTGCTCGATCACCTGGGTGAAGTAGTAAAGGCCTTCGAGAGGCTGCACGGTGCACTCCTTTTTGTTCCATTTATGGAACGATTAGTTCTATTTACCCCATATTTCAATGAATTGTTCCAAATAATAGCATACAGCCCACCGTAAGAGATCAATGGGAGAAAGCCATGAAGCTGCTACACATCGATTCGAGCATCCTGGGAGACGGCTCGGCGAGCCGCGCAGTGAGCCGCGAGATCGTCGCCCGGTTTCAGGCGGCGCGCCCGGATACCGAGGTCACCTACCTCGATCTGGCTGCGCAGGAGCTGCCGCATTTCTCGCAGCGCTCGCTCGCCCGGACGGACCTGCGTGACACGCAGGCGCTCGAGCAGTTCCTCGCCGCGGACGTCGTGGTGATCGGTGCGCCCATGTATAACTTCACCATCCCGTCCCAGCTCAAGGCCTGGATCGATCGCATCGCGGTGGCGGGCAAGACCTTCCGCTACGGGCCGAAGGGACCGGAGGGACTCGCCGGGGACAAGCAGGTGATCGTCGCCATTGCGCGCGGCGGCATCTACGCGGAGGATTCACCGGCGGAGTTTACCGAGTCGTATCTGAAGCACCTGTTCGGGTTTCTCGGCGTGCGCGACCTGACCTTCGTGCGCGCTGAGGGGCTGTCGATCTCCCCTGAGCATCGTGCGACGGCCATCGAGGCGGCGCGCAGCGCGATCCCGCTGCCTGCGGCGCTCGCGGCTTGAATGAAGGCTTGAGTGTGCGCTTGACTTCCGCTTCTCCGACCCGCATGTCGGAGTTTTCAGGAGGCACTATGAGCTCGACTTCCTCTGCAGGCACCGCAGTGCGCGGCGTGCGCCGGGTGGTGCAAGGCATGCCGACGTCCGACGGCGCCGGCGTGAAGCTGACGCGCGTCATCGGCCAGCCGCAGCTGCCCGACCTCGATCCCTTCCTGATGCTCGATGAGTTCGGCACCGACAAGGCCGAGGACTATATCGCCGGATTTCCGGATCATCCGCACCGCGGCTTCGAGACCGTCACCTACATGCTCGACGGGCGCATGCGCCATCGCGACAACCACGGCAACGAGGGCGTGCTGGTTCCCGGGAGCGTGCAGTGGATGACTGCGGGCCGGGGGCTGGTGCACTCGGAGATGCCCGAGCAGCAGGAAGGACGCATGCGCGGCTTTCAGCTCTGGCTGAATCTGCCGGCGCGCGACAAGATGACGGCGCCGAAGTACCAGGAGTACGGGCCGGAGCGCATCCCGAGCGCAGCTCCGGCGGCGGGTGTCACGGTCAAGGTGATCGCCGGGCGCGTGGCGGATGTCACGGGCCCCATCTCCCAGCCGGCCACCGACCCGACCTACCTCGATCTGTCGATCGAGCCGGGAGCCGCGTTCGTGCAGCCGCTGGCCGCCGACTACGCTGCTTTTCTCTATGTGTATGAGGGGGCCGTGCGGGTTGGAGCCGGGGCTGCGGCGCGCACGATCGGCGCGCACGAGCTCGCCGTGCTCGGCGAGGGTGAGGAGATTCGTCTCGAGGGTGAGCGTGCCGGGGGCGACGGCGGCACCGCGCGTGCCATCCTGGTCGCGGGACGCCCGCTCAAGGAGCCGGTGGCGAAGTACGGCCCGTTCGTGATGAACACGAACGCTGAGCTCCATCAGGCGTTCCTCGACTACCAGACCGGGAAGTTCTGAGCGCGACCGGCAGTCTCCAGCCCCGGGCGAATCCCCGGGCGCGAAGCTGTCTCAGGCTCGGCTAAGGCCGTGGCTCGAAGCCGTAGTGCGCAAAGATCTGCCGGGCGGGGCTGGAGCTGAGGAACGCCGCAAACCGCGCCGCGGCGGGGCGTGCGGTGGCGGTAATCGCCACTGGATAAATGATCGGCGGGTGGCTGTCGGCCGGAAAGGTATCGACGACCCGCACGCCCCGGTCTGCGAGCGCATCGGTGCGGTACACGATGCCAAGCGGCGCCTCGCCGCGGGCCACGTACTCGAGCGCCACGCGCACGTTCTCGGCGCGCACGAGTTGCGAGGCGACCGGATCCCATAATCCGAGACTCGTGAGCGCGGCGCGTGCGTAGCGTCCGGCGGGCACGGCGTCGGGATCTGCGGTCGCGAGCCTGCCGGCACCGAGTGCCGCGGCCAGATCGGCTCCCGGACGCAGGCGCAGCACCACCCGGCTGTCCGCAGGGGCGATCAGCACCAGGCGGTTGCCGAGCAGATCGTGGCGCGAGCCCGGTTTGATGAGCCGGCGCTGCGCGAGATAGTCCATCCACTCCGGATCCGCCGAGACGAACACATCGGCGGGAGCCCCCGCCTCGATCTGCTTGGCGAGCACCGAGCTCGAGGCGAACGAGGTCTTGACATCGACGCCGGTGCGCGCGCTGAAGACGCGCGCGGCATCGCCCAGCGCATCGGTGAGCGAGGCGGCGCCATACACCAGCAGGCTCCCGTCTGCCACCGCAGGCTCAGCGCCCGCCGGCGAGCTCGCGGCGCCCGCGGCCATGGCGCCTGAGGCCGCGAGCGCAGCCAACAGCCATCCTGCCGGCCATGCGGCAAGCAGCGCGAGCGGGCAACGGCTGCCATCACGGTGGTTCACAAGCTGCGGTCCGCTCGGCTCAGGGTCCCCTGTCCGTGCGCGCCCTTATGCAGCGCCCTGCATGAGCCGCACACTCCTGTCAAGATACGCCGTCGCGGCCCGCCAACAGGGCCTGCTCGATCGGCTCTACAGGTGCGAGTGATCGTAACCGGCTGAAGTGCTACCTGCGCCTACCGTAAGCTGCCGCGCCCCAGTGCACAATGCGCGCATGCACTGGCGGCCGCCGCCTCAACGGAGCCCGGGACTTCGTGCCGCGCGGCGGGCAGCGGCCGGGCTGTGGCTCGTTCTGCTGCTCCCCGCGCTCGCACCGGCTGCGCAGGATGCGGCGCCCCCGGTGGCCACGGGCGCGGACACCAGCGCAGGCGGCGCCGCGGCGCAGGGCCCGCCGGGCACAGAGTTGCCCAGCGGTGTGCCGCCGCTGCAGACCCCGGGCCTGCCCACGGACGCGGAGCTCGAGAAGGCGCATGCCGTAGTGGGCAAGATCCTCATCGACAACCAGAACATCTTCGATCTGAGCAACCCCAAGGACGATCAGCCGCTGTTTCGCCTGGCGGACCGCCTGCACGTGAAGACCAAGCCGAGCACGATCCGGGCGCAGCTGCTCTTCAAGACCGGCGACCGCTACGACCGGCGCGTGCTGGATGAGAGCGAGCGCATCCTGCGCGCCGAGAGCTATTTCTACGACGCCTGGATTCGTGCCATCGCCTATCACGACGGTAAGGTCGACATCCGCGTCACCACCAAGGATGTCTGGACGCTCAATCCCGGCTTCAACTACAGCCGCGCCGGCGGCACCAACACCACCGGCGAGCAGCTCGAGGAGATCAACACCGCGGGCACCGGCACCGACCTGCGGATCCTGCACGAGGCCAACATCGACCGCACAGAGTTGCTGTTCGAGGCGAGCAACCAGCATGCCTTCGACACCTGGACGCAGGTCGCTCTGACCTACGGCGACCTGAGCGACGGGCACCTGCACGACTATCTCATCAACTACCCGTTCTACGCTCTCGACAGCCGCTGGGCCGCCGGCACCAACGGCAACGACGATCTCGAGACCGACTCGCTCTACGACCGCGGCAACATCATCGACCAGTTCAGCGACCAGCATGACTACCTGCAGGTCTATGGAGGCTGGTCGCCGGGGTTGCAGAACGGCTGGGTGCAGCGCTGGCAGACGGGAGTCACCTATATCGAGGACCGCTTCGCGCCGGTGTCGACCTGGACGGGCATCACGACACTGCCGGAGAACCGCGAGTTCGTCTATCCCTGGATCCAGTACACCCTGATCCAGGACGACTACCTCAGGCTCTACAACCACGATCAGATTCTGCGCACCGAGGACTTCTACCTCGGCACGACCGCGACGGTTCAGGTCGGCTATGCGCCGGAGGCCTTCGGCTCGACGCGGGATGCGCTCGTGTTCCAGAGCGCCTGGGGCAAAGGCTTCCGCAACGGCGGCAGCACGCTGCTGCTCTCGGGAGACTTCTCCGGGCGGCTCGAGGGCAGCCAGCTCGACAACGGCCTCGCAGACGTCTATGCGCGGTACTACGTCATCCAGAGCAAGAACTGGCTCTTCTTCAGCAGCTTCGTCGGCTCGAAGGGCTGGCGGCTCGATCTCGACAACCAGCTGCTGCTCGGAGGGGATAACGGCCTGCGGGGCTACCCGCTGCGCTTTCAGGACGGCACCGGGCGGATGCTCTTCAGCGCCGAGCAGCGCTACTTCACCGACTGGTTCCCGTTCCGGCTCTTCCGAGCGGGCGCTGCGGTGTTCTGCGATATCGGACGAACCTGGGGTCAGCCCGAGCTGGCGCAGCCCTCGCTCGGACTATTGAAGGATGCGGGCTTCGGCCTGCGCTTCGGCAATGCGCGCTCAGGTCTCGGCAACGTCATCCACGTCGACCTCGCCTTCCCGCTGAACGCCACCGCAGGAATTCCCAAGGTGCAGTTCGTCGTGCAGACGGAGCAGACCTTCTAGGGAGCGGCGGCTCAGCGCTTCGGTCCGGCGGCAGGCGGCGGCGCGGCGCCGCCGGCGCTCGCCGGCGTGCCGGGCCTAACTCCCGGACTCGCGGCCGCGGGCCGGGCAGGCGTTCCCGTCGCCGGCTTGGCAGCGCCCGGTGCAGCGGCCCTCGGCGCAGCGGCCTTTGGCTGCCCGTTCCCAGCCGGGCTCTGTGGTGGCAACACCTCGACCGAGAGCGTGAAGGTGCGCTTCTCGGTGCTCTGCAGTGCCCCGACGCTCACCACCTGGCGTGCCACCTCCTCGCCACGGTCGTTGCGCACGGCGATCACCACGAAGTACTCCCACGGATCCTCGAGAGGCGGGTGCTGGATCACCCCCTCGACGCGCAGCGCGGAGGTCGCCGCCACCTGCCTCTTCGCCGCTTCCTGGTCGAAGCGCAGGTGGTGCAGGCAACCCGGACAGATGCTCAGGCTCTCGAGAATCGTCGCCTTGCAGTGCGGACAGATGCGCGTCTTGCCCGTGGCGACCGGGCGAGAGGCAACGTTCATGCGTTGCCGAAGCCCTTGGTCTCGCTCTTCGCCCGGGCTTCGCCTTCGTAGCCGAACTCGACCTGGCCGCGCATGCGCGAGCCGGCAGCGACCGTGAGCGATCCGGCCTTGACATCGCCGTTGATCACGCCAGTCTCGAGCAGCTCGACGCGCTTGGCGTTCTCGATGTTACCGAGGAGCTCGCCCCCCACCCGCACCACGTTCGCCTTGACGTGCCCCTCGAGGCGCGCACCGGCCTCCAGGCTCACGTTGCCGTCCACGTGCACGTCACCCTTGAAGCGGCCGGCAATGCTCACGTGGCCGCTGCCGACGATCTTGCCCTCGATGGTGAGATCGGCGGAGATATGCGACTCCCTGGCCTCCCCGCGTTGCGGCGCGGGGCGGCGGCCCAGATCCGGGCTCAGCGGCGCCACGTTCGTCTTCTCGGGCTCGCGCGGATGCGGCGTGCTGGCGGCCGCCCCCGGTGCATTCGCCGTCGGGGCAGTTCCGGTGTTCGTCTCTTTCCAAAGCGCCATGGGTATTCCCTGTAGGTGATTGAGTGATGGAAATTACCTGCCGATCCGACGCATAACCAGTGTCTCCCCGCGCAGACAAGCTGCGGTCAAGGTAGAGTTTACGCCCGTCGGACCCCCACACCCTTTCAAGAGTACTCCGCCGGTTGTGTCGTGAATATGTCGAGGCTCTCAGTTGCATGCGTCCACGCTAAGCTCGAGGGAGAGGAGCCCGCAGCCCCTTGAGCCCCAAGAGCGTCCACCTGATCGCCGCCGCCCGCCCGAACTTCATGAAGGTGGCCCCGCTCTACCACGCCCTGGCCGGCGAGAGCTGGTGCCGCCCCGCGATCGTCCACACCGGGCAGCATTACGACGCGAACATGTCAGACGCGTTTTTTGCGGATCTGCGCCTGCCGGAACCGACCCACCACCTGGGGGTCGGCAGCGGTACGCACGCCGAGCAGACCGGTCGCACCATGATGGCCTACGAGGCGCTCTGTGGGCGTGAGCGCCCCGACGCCATTGTCGTGGTCGGCGACGTCAACGCCACGGCGGCCTGCGCCATGGTCGGGGCAAAGCTGGGTATTACGGTGGTGCATCTCGAGGCGGGCCTGCGCAGCCGCGACCGGCGCATGCCCGAGGAGATCAACCGGCTGGTCACGGACGCGATCGCCGACCTGCTGTGGACCCCCTCGGCGGATGCCGATGCGAACCTGCTCGCCGAGGGAGTGCCGCGCGAGAAGATCGAGTGCATCGGCAACATCATGATCGACTCCTTCGAGATGCTGCGTGCACGGATCGCGGCCGCGGACACCCGCCAGCACCTCGGGCTCGCCGCTCGCCCCTATGCGGTGGTGACGCTGCACCGGCCCTCCAACGTCGACACGGAGTCGAAGCTCCGCGAGCTCGTCGAGTGCCTCGTTGCGGTGTCGCACGAG
>JASHTN010000280.1 GCA_030040525.1 Gammaproteobacteria bacterium
GCAGCTGCTTCTCGAGCTCGTAGCGCAGCATGATGTGCAGCGGGTAGGTGAGCTCATCGGCATCGACGCGGATCGGCCCGCGCTGCACGCGAGTCAGGTGACCGTAGACGTTCTCGACGTCCCACTCCGGCCCGCTCACTGCAAAATGCCTGGCGATGAGCGGCAGAAGGTAGCGCACGAACGGCCGGCTGCGGCACACCATCATCTCGATGAGCAGCGACTGGCTCTCCTCCAGCGCCATGCCACGGTCGCGCCCGACCGGCTGATCGCGCCAGTCCTGCGGCAACCCGAGGTCGTACATCGCATGACCGGTCTCGTGGAGCGCGCCCAGGAGACCGGAGAACAGGTCATCGGGCGCAAAGCGCGTGGTGACGCGGATATCGCCGGGGACCCCCTCGGTGAAGGGCTGCTCGCTCTCGTCGAGCCGGCCGCGGTCGAAAGGAAAGCCGACGGCCTTCATCACCTCGACGGTGAGCGCGCGCTGCTTGCCGGGTGGGAACTTGCCGCCCAAGGGCAGCAGCACGTGCCCCTCCTGTGCGGCGATGGCCTCGCGGATCAGCGAGGGGAGCCGCCGCGAGAGCGCCTTGAACATCGCGTCGATGTCAGCAGTCGTCACGCCGGGGGAGAACTCGTCCACCAGCGCGTCGTAGGGGGCGAGATTGAGCGCCTGACCGAGGAGTGCCGCCTTATCGCGCACCAGATGCACGACCTCCTCGAGAACCGGCGCGAACAGCTCGAACTTCCCCTGGGCACGAGCCTCGAGCCAGCGCGCCTCGGCGCGCGAGGTGGCCTTGGTGAGGCGCGCAACCAGAGTGACCGGGGTAGCGATCGCATGGTCACGCTGGCGGCGCATCTCCCGCAGGTTCGCGATCTGCCAATCGGCCAGGCCCTGGGTGTTGGCCTGTGCGCGGTCGAGGAGCCGGGTCACACGCGGTGCGGTGAGCAGCGCGTGGTACTCGGTCTCGAGCGCGGCAAGCTGCTCGCCGCGCACGTCGGCACTGCCCCTCGGCATCATCACCGCGGCATCCCAGCGCAGCAGCGACAGCGCTCCACGGAAGGCATGGAAGCGCTTGAACTCCTGCTCGAGCTGCTTGTAGGGCGAGGCGGACATGATCTTTCCGTAGCTGCGCAGGGCCGGTGAACGCTCCGGTCCGGCGCACCTGAACGCGGTAGGCACTCAGGGAGAGAACAGGCGATAGTCTACCACTCCCGCCGCCTTCGAGCCCGTCGTGTTTGAAAATTTATCTATTCAAACCAAAGAGTTAGGAGAGATGGCTCGGGCACTGCCCTTGACAGGAGCGCCCTGTTCGGGGTGTGCGATTATGTCGCACGAGCCCCAGGCCAGCATGGCCCGCTTGCGATCCTCGCCCCACTGGTAACCCCCCAGCGAGCCGTCCTCCCGCAGGACGTTATGACAGGGGATGATCCAGCCCAGCGGATTGGCCGCAACCGCGTTGCCGACCGCGCGCGCGCTGCCTTCAAGCCCGGCGGCCCGGGCAAGCGCGCTGTAGGTGGTGGGACCTCGTGCGCCGACCTCGAGCAGTGCGCGCCACACCCTGAGCTGAAAGTTCGTACCCCTGACGAGCAGGTTGATCCGCTCGGCCTGCCCCGCGCCCGAGGCGCCGACGCCCCGCCGGGTGGGCCAGATGCGCCGGGCAAGCTGCTGCGCTTGGTCGTCGTCGCGCAGCAGCCGGGCCTGCGGCCAGTGCGCCTGCAGTTGCCTGACGAGCGGGGACTCGCTTCCCTCGCAGAAGCTCAGGCGACACACACCCCGCGCGGTGCTGGCAAGTAACGCGGTACCGAAGGGCGTTTCGCCGAAGCCGTAGCGGATGGCGACCCCCGCGCCCTGAGCCTTGAGCTCCCCGGGGGTGAGCGCCTCGAGCGTCACCATCAGGTCGTGCAGCCGCCCGGGCCCCGAGAGCCCCACCGCGTAGGCGGCCTCGAGCACCGAGGCGGAGCCCGCCAGCGCCTCCCGCGCGGCGCGCCCGGTGAGGAATGCCAGGTACTGCCGCGGCGTGACGCCGGCCCAGCGGCGGAACAGGCGGTTGAAGTGAAACGGCGACAGCCCGGCGGCGGAGGCGATCGCAGCCAGTCGCGGCTGCTCGCGGAAGCGCGCGGCAATGTAGCGGATCGCGTGCGCGATACGCCGGAAATCGCGCTGGCCGACGAACCGGTCGCTGACAGTGTGCACGGGAGAGATGATAGTCACCGCGCCGCCGCCTGCGACCCGATTCTTGCGGCGCGGCGCGCCGGTCAGCGGTCTCAGTGCCACAGGTGCCGGCAGTACGGCCAGCGGGCGACCGTGACTCCGACACCGATTGAGACGGCCAGCAGCAACGCCAGCGTGAGACCGATCAGAAAGCGCCGCATACTGTCATCATAACCTGACGCATAAGCTCCGCAGCTGCGCCAACAGTGACCGGACCTCTCGCCATCTGCCTGCTCGCCTCCGAGGCAACGCCGTTCTCCAAGACCGGCGGGCTTGCGGACGTCAGCTCGGCACTCGCCAAACACCTGCACGCGGCCGGCCACGACGCGCGGCTGTTCACACCCCATTACCGACCGCGCGCCGGCGAGATGCGCCCGCGTGCGGTGCCCCCCGCCGAGCCACTCGCCGGCCTCAGCGCGCTGCCGCTCGCGGTGGGCACACACCGTTTCGAGTTCTCGGTGCTGCAGGCGACGCTCGCGGGGGGCGCGCCGGTGTATCTGATCGACTGCCCGGCGCTGTACGCGCGCGGCGCGCCGTATACCAACGATGCCGACGAGCACGTGCGCTTCATCGCCTTCACACTCGCGGTGCTCTGCGCCTGCCGGCGCCTCGCCTGGGCGCCCGCGATCCTCCACTGCAACGACTGGCACACGGCCTTCGCGCCGCTGCTGCTTGAGGCCCGCTACCGCGCCGAGGCACTCTTCGCCACGACGCGCTCGCTGCTTACGATTCACAACATGGGCTACCAGGGAATCTTCCCGGCGGCCGCCGCCGGCGATCTCGGACTCGGCGTCCGCGGCGACCTGCTGTACGCGCCGGATCTCGCCGCCGGCCGCATCAACGCGCTGCGCCACGGCATCCTGTATGCCGACGCCGTCACCACGGTGAGTCCGACGTACGCGCGCGAGATCTGCACGCCCGAGTACGGCATGGGGCTCGACGACACCCTGAGGGCGCGCGGCGCGGCGCTCACGGGCATCCTGAACGGCGTCGACTACGACGAGTGGGACCCACGTGCCGACCGCTACCTACCTGCCGCTTACGACGCAGAGCATCTCGCCGGCAAGCGCGAGCTCAAGGACGCACTGCTCGCACGGCTCGGGCTCGGCGCCGCTCCGGGAGTGCCGCTCGCCGGTATCGTCAGCCGGCTCGCGGTGCAGAAGGGCATCGAGCTCATGTTCGAGGCGCTGCCGAAGGTGCTCGCGGCGCGCGAGCTCAATCTGGTCGTGCTCGGCAGCGGCGAGGCGCGCTATGAGGAGTTCTTCGCCTCTCTGGCGCGGCGGTTTGCGGGTCGCGTGGCATTCCGCCAGGGCCACGACGAGGAGCTCGCGCACTGGATCGAGGCCGCCAGCGACCTGTTCCTGATGCCCTCGCGCTACGAGCCGAGCGGGCTGAACCAGATGTACAGCCTGCGCTACGGCGCGGTGCCAGTGGTCCGCCGCACCGGCGGGCTCGCCGATTCGGTCGAGCCCTACGACCGCGAGCGCGGCAGCGGCGACGGGGTGGTGTTCAACGACTTCGACGTCCCGGCGCTCGAGTGGGCGCTGCACACCGCGCTCGACCTGTACGCGCAGCCGCAGCACTGGACGCGCATGATGGTGAACGGCATGCGCAAGGACTTCTCCTGGCGGCGGCAGGTGGGCCGCTACGTTGAGCTGTACCGGCGGCTCATTGCTGCAGCCTGAAGCTGCCGCGCTGCTCGAATGGGATCGAGCGCAGCAGCCCGTGGGCGAGCGTGACCTTGCCCGTGAGGTGGTAGGCGACGCTCTGCCCGCGGGCGTCCGGCCCGCGGCCGAGGAGCTGAATGAGCGTGCCGGCCACGTTGGTGGTCATGCTCATGTCGAACTCGGCCTGCCCCAAGGCCGGAACGACGAAGCTCGCATCGGACATGCCGCTGGCGAACGGCTGGCCCTCGACCTCGAGCGCGTATTCCAGGCTCTTCACCGGCAGAGCGAGGTCGTTGGGATTGTGTACACGCATGCGCACCTTCAGGCGCTGCTCCCAGAGCGTGCCGGAGGTCAGCTGCACTGCGACGATCGAGAGCGTCGGCGGCTCGAGCTTCGGCGACAAGGCACAGCCCGACCCGAGGAGCGCCGCCAGCAGGGCCGCCGCGAAGCGCATGGCTGCCGATGGTAGCAAGCGACGCATCTCAGCCGCGGCCGAAACAGCCGTTGAGACGGGCATAGCGCTGCGCCAGGGTGGCATCGAGCGCGCCTGACGGCAGCTTCCAGGTCCAGTTGCCTGTCGCGGTGCCGGGCGTGTTGAAGCGCGCCTCGCTCCCGAGCGCGAGCAGGTCCGGGACAGGCACGACCGCGAGGGCTGCCACCGAGCCGAGCGCCGCGCGGATCAGCGTCTCGGGCATGGCCTCGGCAGCTCCCCGCAGGAACAGATCGACGCGCGCGCGCGTCCCGGGGTCGAGGCCGTGGTACCAGCCGACGGCGGTGTCGTTGTCGTGGGTGCCGGTGTAGGCCACGTTGTCGTGCTCGTGCATGTAGGGCAGGTGCGGGTTCTCGGGGTTGCCGTCGAAGGCAAACTGCAGCACGCGCATGCCGGGCAGCGCGAACGCCTTGCGCAAGGCAACGACCTTGGGGGTGATGACGCCGAGATCCTCGGCCACCAGCGGCAGCTCGCCGAGCTCCCCGCGCAGGCGCCCGAGCAGCTCCGCGCCCGGAGTGTCGTGCCAAGCGCCGCCGCGCGCATCCGGCGCGCCCGCCGGCACCGCCCAGTAGGCGACCAGCGCGCGGAAGTGATCGAGACGCAGCAGGTCGAAGCGCGCGAGCTGCGCACGCACCCTCGCCCGCCACCATTGAAAGTCGCTGCGGCGCGCGGCGTCCCAGTCGTAGACCGGATTGCCCCACAGCTGCCCGAGGTGCGTGAAGTAGTCGGGCGGCACACCGCTCACCACCGCCGGCGCCCCGTCGGCGCCGAGCTTGAAGAGCCCGCGCTGCGTCCAGGTCTCGAGCGATGAGGGCGCGACGTAAAACGGCAGATCGCCGAACAGGCGCACGCCGCGCGCGCGGGCGTACTCACGCAGGCGGCGCCACTGCACGTAGAAGGCATGCTGCTCAGCCTCGACGCGCGCGACCTCGGCAGCGAGCCTGATGCGCGCCTGCTCGAGCGCGCGCGGCTCGCGGTCGCGCAGCGGCTGCGGCCAGCTCCAGAAGGGCGCGTCCGCCTGCGAGTGCGCGAGCGCCTCGAAGAGCGCGTAGTCGGCGAGCCAGGGGGCGCTCGCCTTGAGGAACTCCGTCTCGCGCGGCGCTGCCGGGTCGGGCAGCTCTGCGGTATCGAGCAGCGCCGGATCGCCGGCACAGTCGGCGCGTGTCCAGAAGGGCGAGCCGGCGGGGCCGGCGGGGCCGAGGGGCAGCATCTGCCAGACGGAGAAGCCGGCGGCTGCGAGCCAGTCGACGAAGGCGCGTCCGCCTCGGCCGAGCGGCGCCTCGAGCGCCGAAAGCGGCAGCAGCACTCCGGCACGGCGCCGGTCGAAAACGGGCAAACGCACGCTGTGAGCCCCGGCGTCCGTGAGCCCGAGCGCCTCAGCCCTGTGCGCGGCGCATGACCCCGCCGTGCTCGGGCGCGCCGTGGCCTGCGGAGAGCGGCTGTGCCAGCTCGCCCGGCGGCGGGAGGCTCAGCCGCCGGTAGAGCGTCACGAGCTGCCGCCGGTACAGGCGGTCGAACTGGCTCACCGCCTCCGCGGGGTTGTAGTCGCCGAACCACCAGAACCAGTCCGAGCTCTCGCACAGTGCCAGCTGCCGCCCCGCGGTGCTGCGCTGAGCGGGATCGAGCGCGCCGCCCTGCAGCGCTTTGTCGAAGGCTTCCTTCGCCGCGCACAGCAGGTCCCAGGCGCGGTTCTTGGCGGGATCTCCGATCCAGGTGGCGAGCGTGCCGTGTACCCAGCTGCCGGCGGCCACCTGTGGCAGCGGTGCCGGCTGGATGCCGCGCGCCAGGCATTCCGAGAGCGTCGTCAGCTCGAGCGCCGGGTGGTTTGCAAGCAGTGCGTACAGCGCCCTGAGGAAGTAGTAGCCGTTGAACGGGTAATGCTCCCAGGCGTTCTCGCCGTCGAGGGCGATGAGGATGGCGCGGTTGCGGTCCGGCTCATAACTCTTCGCCAGCTGCTCGAGCTCCCCGATCAGGTTGCGTGCCGCGTCGTCGCCGTGCCAGGTCGCGTAGGTGAAGCCGATGAGGTCGGACAGGGTGTCGTCGCGAAAGAAACAGTCGAGGCCGGTTCCCCGGGCGCGGTACGGACGGTTGAAGCTCGCGGGGTTCTGGGCGGCCTCGCGGTCGGTGAGCGCGAGACTGCCCCGCAGGACCGTCGCGCTGCTCGCGGCCCAGCGGAACCCCGCCGCGGCGATCAGCTGCAGCGTCGCCGCGGAAATCGCCCCCTCCGCCGGCCAGCAGCCCGCCGGGCGCGCGCCGAACACGCGGCTGAAGACGCGGACGGCCTCGGCGATATGCCACTCGGCACGCGCGGCGCCACCCGGATATCCGGGCTGCGCCGGCAACGGCATCGCCGGCACGGTGTCGCGCGCGCAGGAGAAATCGAGCAGCAGCGGAATGATGGGGTGCCCGTAGGGCGTGACCGAGAGCTCGCACTGGCCGGCCGCGGCGAGCCGCCGGTAGCGCGGCAGCACCTGTCCCACCAGGGCGCCGATCAGTGCGAGGAGCCTGCGCCGGTGCGCGGCGCTGAAGCCGCGGCCGCGCTCGGTCAGCTCTGCGGCGAGCGGGTCGGCGCGCCGCACCGTCTCGCCGAGCCACGCGAGGTGGTACCAGACGCCGAGGTCGTGGATCAGCTGGTCGGAGGCGTACGCGATCCGCTCCGGAGTCGCGAGGCCCTCGGCGATGGTGACCAGCTCGAGGTACGGACCGAAGCGCTCGATCATCTGCTTACGCTGCGCGCGCAGACAGGCGCGCAGCAGCGCGAGCCGCTGCTGCGGCTCGGCGGGCACAGGGGCCGGGCCGAGCAGCGCCAGCACCGGGTCGGGGAGCGGCGCGCCGCCGCCGAGGTGCTCGGTGACCCGCGCGGCGATCTCCTCCAGCTGCTCGATGAGCAGCGGTGTGAAGTTGACGACCGCGCGGGCCGCGGGGTTCATCTCCAGGTGCGCCGCCATGTCGGTGTAGTCCTTGATGGCGTGCAGGTAGGTCCACGGCAGCGTGTACTGCCCGCTGATGGCGTCGCGGTACTGCGGCTGGTGCATGTGCCACAGCACGATCACGGGCAGGCGCGCGCGGTCCGCCATGGCTCGCTAGGCGTACGGCGGTTGCCGCAGCATGTCGGGTGTCACCAGCACCACGCCCTTCTCGGTGACGTGGAAGCGGCGCGCGTCGGCGACGTGATCGACGCCGACGGCCATGCCTTCGGGGATCTCGCAGCCCTCGTCGATGATGGCATGGTTGATCACGCAGCCGCGCCCCACCTCGACGTTCGGCAGGATCACCGCACGATAGACGCTGCTGCGCTCCTCGATGCGCACGTTGGTGAACATCAGGGACTCGCGCACCACCGCGCCGGAGACGATGCAGCCGCCCGAGATCATGGAGTTGATGGCCATGCCCCGCCGCCCGTCCTCGTCGAGCACGAACTTGGCCGGCGGCTGCTGCACCTGGTAGGTCCAGATCGGCCAGTCGAGGTCGTAGATGTTGAGCTCCGGCCGCACGTGCACCAGCTCGAGATTGGCGTCGTAGTAAGCGTCGATCGTGCCGACGTCGCGCCAGTAGCTCTGGGCGCGGGTCTTCACGTCCTGGAACGGATAGGCAAACACCTGGCGTCCGGCGGCGATCGCATCCGGCAGAATGTTCTTGCCGAAATCATGGGCCGAGGACTCGTTGGCCGCATCCGCCGCCAGCAGCGCCTGCAGCAGCTGCATGTTGAATACGTAGATGCCCATGGAGGCGAGGATCGTCTCCGGCCGGCCGGGCAGCGTATCGGGGACCGCGGGCTTCTCGGCGAAGCGCGTGACGCGGTTCCACTCGGTGGTGGTCAGCACGCCGTAGCTGCGCGACTCGGCGGCGGGCACTTCCACGACGCCGACCGTGATGTCGGCGCC
>JASHTN010000281.1 GCA_030040525.1 Gammaproteobacteria bacterium
CTCGGGGATCTGGAGGCCGCGGAGGCGAGTCTGCGCCGCGCCTGGTCCATCGCGCCCGAGTCCCCCGAGATCGTCTACGACCTGGCGATCATGCTTCAGTACCGGGGCAAGCACCGGGACGCACTGCATCTGCTGGCGCGGCTGCTCGAGCGTGCACCGAGCGCCACGATCAAAGTCGCCTTCGGCAACTGCGCTGCGCGCACGCGATTCAGCGCGAGCGAATCCCCGCTGCGCGCGGCGCTCACAGCCGCCATCGCCGAAGCCTGGGTGATGCCGCTCCATCTCTGCCGGCCCGCTCTCGGGCTGATCATGCTCGACGAGAGGATTGCCGGCTGCGTACGCCGCGCCAATGCATCGTGGCCCGCACGGCTGCCGCGGGCGGAGCTGTTCGGTGGCGGCGGTCTTGCCGCCCTGGCGGCGGACCCCTTGCTGCTCGCCTTGCTTGACGCGGCGCCCGTCAATCTGATCGATTTCGAGCGCTTCCTGACCTGCGCGCGCCATGCCTTGCTTGAGATCGCCTCGAGCGGCCAGGCGCCGGATGCGGCGGACGCCGCTGCGTTGAGCTTCCATGCGGCACTCGCACGGCAGTGCTTCATCAACGAGTACGTGTTTGACTGCTCCGAGCGCGAACAGCTCGCGGCGGACAGCTGCCGCGAAAGATTACTGGCGCTGCTGGATGGCGCCGCTGCCGTAGCACCGTTGCTGCTGCTGGCCGTAGCGGCTTATTTTCCGCTGCACCGCCTGCCCGACGCCGGCCGCCTGCTCGCCGCAAGCGAGCCCGGCCCGGTTGAGCACGTGCTGCGCCAACAGATTCGCGAACCGCTCGAAGAGCAGGCCTTGCGCGAGGGCGTGCCATGCCTGACCCCGATCAGCGGCAGTGTCTCTGCGGCGGTGCGCGAGCAGTATGAAGAGAGTCCCTATCCGCGGTGGGTGAGAATGCAGATGCGCGAACAGGTGCTGCACTTCAACGCCGAATTGCAGCGCGCCCTGCCCTTCGCGCGCTTCGCGCCGCTGCCCGACGATCGTGCCCCCGAAGTACTGGTCGCCGGCTGCGGCACGGGCAGTGATGCCATCTTCGTCGCGCAGCGATTCCGCGGCGTGCGGGTACTGGCGATCGATCTGAGCCTCGGCAGCATCGGCTATGCCAGGCGCAAGACGCGCGAGCTGGGTCTGACGAACATCGAGTATGCGCAAGCCGACATTCTCAAGCTCGCCGACCTCGCCCGCACGTTCGACATCATCGGGGCAGTCGGAGTGCTGCACCATCTGGCAGACCCCTTCCACGGGTGGCGAATCCTGCTGTCCCGGTTGCGGCCGGGAGGATTCATGTGTCTGGGCCTCTACAGCCGGATTGCACGCGCGGTGGTGGTCAAGGTGCGCGAATTCATTACCGCGCGCGGTTACGCGCCCACACCCGATGGCATCCGCCGATTCCGCCAGCAGGTGCTCGCCGGGGACGCGAGCGTCGAGCTTCGGTCGCTGAGCAAAGCCCATGCGTTCTACTCGATGAGCGATTGTCGCGACCTGGCCTTCCATGTGCAGGAGCAGCACCTGACGCTGGGTCAGATCGAGGCGTTCCTGACCGAATCCGGGCTGCGCTTCATCGGCTTCGAGCTGGAGCTGCGCGTGCTGAATCAATACCGCGAGCGCTTCAGCCACGATCCGTCCTGCACGGACTTGCGCAACTGGGCGCGTTTTGAGGCCGACAACCCGGATACCTTTACCGGCATGTACCGGTTCTGGGTGCAACGGCAGGCGACATGAGCCTCAGGCAGCAGCTGGTCTGTTCGTTCGCCGTGCTGCTCCAGAGCAGCGCCGCGGCGGCGGCGGTCCCCCAGGCCGCCGGCTCGGTGCCGGTGCGGATCGTGGCGCTCGGTGACTCGACCACCGCGCCCGAAAAGAGCTGGGCGCCCGAGGTACCGGAGGTGTACGCAGACCTGCTGCCGGGCGCCCTCGCGCGACAGGACATCGCCGCCGAGGTGGTGAACGCAGGCATCGGCGGCAGCACGACGCGGGATGCGCTGCTGCGGCTCGACCGCGACGTCTTCAGCCATCATCCCCGGATCGTGACCGTGCAGTTCGGCATCAACGACTCCTGGATCGACGCCGATGAGGGCGCGACGGGGCCGGAGGTGACCCGCGCCGAGTACCGCAACAACCTGCGGGCGATCATCGCCGCGGCGCGCGCCCACCGGGCGCGGGTCGTGCTGATGACACCGAACCCCATGCGCTGGGCGGATCCCTACTACCTCAAGGTGTTCCGCGAGCATCCGGGACTGCTGGACGAAGAGCAGCCGCGCGGCATCGACAGGCTGCTCGATCAGTACGCTCAGGATGTCCGCGATCTGGCGCGCGAGCAGCGCGTGCCGCTGGTCGACGTGCTCGCGGCGTACGAAGCGTACGGCCGGACACCCGGGCACTCGGTAAGCGAGCTCCTGATCGCCGACGGCTTCCACCCCAACGAGCAGGGACAGCAGCTCGTCTGCACATTGCTCACGCGGCAGCTCAGCGTGATGCTGCGCGGCGCTTCATCAGCTTCCGGATCCGCCCGGCGTCCGCCGCCCTCGCCGGAGTAAGGATCACGAGTCCCGCACTCCGCCGGCTACGGCCGCGCCATTTCGCGGCGGGTGTTATCCGCAGCGCGTGATGCGCGATGCGCGCCTGCTCAGTTACCGAGCGCTTGTCGACCCGCGCCGGCGCCCGTCGATTCGTCGGAGGGCTTCGCGGCAGCCGGCTCCGTAGCGGCGCTGCCTTGCAGGAGCGCCTGCGCGAACAGCGCCTCGGCCGGGTAGCCGGTGCGCGCCTGGATCCAGCGGAAGGCCGACTCGAGCGATTCGGCGCTCCACAGCACCTGGCCGTCCGCGCTCGTCACGTCCCAGGGCGCGAAGGTCCTGCTATCGCTGCGATAACGAACGATGCGAGTGATGCTCGCCACGCTCACACGCCAGACGTTCGGCTGAATCTCTTCAACGCTGTAGTCCATAGCGCACTTCCCCGGGAACATCCCTGCAACCGCGCCCGCAACTTGACGATTATTGTGCGCGGCTAGGATAGGCCCGTCAGTGTGCGCCGCAAACTCGATTGAACATATGGCACCCGGAGTGGACATAAGCACGGGACCGGCCTCAACGGCTGACTCGCTTCGGCCTGCGCACGACCCGCACTTTCCTCTGGCCCGGATCGCCACAGAAAAAGCGGTCGCCGCCGTCTGATTCGATGCCCGACACACCAGCGTGCGGTGGCAGCTCGAGCCTCTCGAGCACCTCTCCCGTGCGCGGATCGATTCGCCGCAGATCGGCCTCGTCGCCTTCCCACGTACCGTGCCACAGCTCGCCCTCGACCCACGTGACGCCGGTGACGAAGCGATTGGACTCGATGGTGCGGAGCACCGACCCGGTCTCGGGATCGATCTGATGGATCTTGCGGGCCCGATACTGCCCGACCCAGAGCGTCCCTTCCGCCCAGGCGAGCCCGGAATCCCCGCCGCCGCCGGGCGCCGGGATCGTCGCGAGCACGCGGCCGCTCTCGGGGTCGATCTTCTGGATGCGATCCTCGGCGATCTGGTAGAGGTGCCGGCCGTCGAAGGCCGTGCCTGCATGGGCGGCGACATCGATCGAGCGCAGCGTCTTGCCGCTCGAGGGATCGAGCGCATTCAGCTTGTCTCCGGAGGCAAACCATACGCGCTGACCGTCGTAGGTGACGCCCGCGACGCGGTCGACACCGGGGAAGGGTCCGTACTCGCGGAGAATCTCGGCGGCTGCTCGCTTCATAGGGTCACCCTTCGCTCGTCGAACCAACCGGACCTCGGTCATCCTAACCGCCCGGCAGCGGAGCCGGGAGTAACAACGTCGTCGTGAATCCCGGCAGCGGCGCAGTCATCCAGCGCCGCGCCCGCCCGTGGCCGAGCGACTGCACCTTGCCGGCCGCGGCGAGCGAGTCGAGCGCCCGCTGCACGGTGCGCTGGCTCGCGCCGAGCGCGAGCGCCAGCGCCGAGCTCGACCACGACTCGCCATCGGCGAGGAAGGCAAGCACCGCTGTATCCCCCGCCTCGGCCGGCGGCGCCAGCACGACGACCTCGCGTGCGCGGCGCGGCAGCAGCGCGAATCCCTGCGCGGTGGCGCGCACCGCAGCGAGCGGCCGCAGGAGTCTGCGCAGCCGCCCCAGCTCGACCCGCAGCCGCGCGCGATGCGATGCGTCGCTCAGCTTGAGGCGAAAGGTGCGCGCGATGAGCGTCGACCGCGGCACATCCGCCGGCCAGGCTTCCCCGAGCGCACGCGCCAGCGCAAAGAGCACCGGACGCCGGCCGAGCGGCACCACCGTGCGGGCATCGCGCACCAGGTGCCGGCAGCCATCCACGACCAGCGCCCCCGAGGCGAGCAACGCCTCGACCTGCTCGAGGAGCAGCAGGCGCTCACCGCCGCGCGCGATCAGCCGCGCCGCGGGCGTTGCCAGCACCCGGGCTGCACTTTCGACCTCCGCCAGCAGCGCGGCGATACCGGCCTGCCGCGCGGCCTGCGCCGCCCGCCCGAGCGCACTGCGCGCTGTGCGGGTGTGCAGCCGTCGCAGGGCGATGCCCGCGGCCAGCAGCTCATGCATCGCGCGCGCCGCCGGCGGCAGGGCGGCGG
>JASHTN010000282.1 GCA_030040525.1 Gammaproteobacteria bacterium
GCGATCGAGGAATAGGCGATCAGCTTCTTCATGTCGGCCTGCACCAGCGCCACGAAGCCGATATAGATCACCGCGATCAGCGACAGCGCGATCACCAGCAGGTCGAGCTCGCGGCTCGCATCGGGGGCGATCGGCAGACTGAAGCGCAGGAAGCCGTAGCCGCCCATTTTCAGCATGATCGCCGCCAGGATCACCGAGCCGCCGGTCGGCGCCTCGACGTGCGCATCCGGGAGCCAGGTGTGCACGGGGAACATCGGCACCTTGACCGCGAAGGCCAGCATGAAAGCGAGAAAGATCCAGCGTTGCTCGATGAGCGTCAGCGGCAGCGTCTGCAGGCTCGCGATCGCGTAGTCACCGGCCTTGACGTACATGTAGATGAGCGCCGCCAGCATGAACACCGAGCCGAGGAAGGTATAGAGGAAGAATTTGATGGTGGCGTAGACGCGCCGCGGACCGCCCCAGATGCCGATGATGAGGAACATCGGGATGAGCATCGCCTCCCAGAAGAAATAGAAGAGCAGCGCATCGGTCGCCGCGAACACCCCGATCATCAGGCCTTCCATGATGAGGAAGGCGGCGTAGTACTGCGCCGGCCGGCTCTCGATCACGCTCCAGCCGGCGATCACCACCGGCACGGTCATGAACGCCGTCAGCACGATGAGCGGCACCGAGATGCCGTCGACGCCGAGCGCGTAATAGGCCCTGAAGCGCGGGATCCAGGCGAGCTTCTCGACGAACTGCATGGCCGCCGTGCTGGTGTCGAAGCCGCTGACGAGCGGCACCGCCAGCAGCAGCGTCGCGAGGGAGGCCGCGAGCGCCAGCCAGCGCCCGGCGACGATGCCGCGATCCCCGAGCAGCAGCACGACGACGCCCGCGGTGATCGGCAGCCAGATCAGCAGTGACAGCAGCTCGTGCATGGGTCTAGCTGCGCATGGCGTGAACCAGGAACCAGCCGAGCAGCACCGCCAGCCCGATCACCATCCAGAACGCGTAGGAGTACAGGTAGCCGCTCTGCACCCGGCGCACGACGCCGCCGAGCCAGTTCACCTCGCCGGCGGTGCCGTTGACCATGACCCCGTCGATCAGCGCCTGGTCACCGCCCTTCCACAGCCCGACCCCGACCAGCCGCGCGAGCGGTGCGATCACCTGCTCGTCGAACCAGTCGAAGTAGTACTTGTTGAGCAGCAGCCTGTACAGCCAGCGCGCGCGGCGCGCGGCCTGGTCCGCCAGCTCCGGCCGCTTCAGGAAGCACACCCAGGCGGTCAGCGCTCCCGCGAGCGCCAGCCAGAAGGGCGGTGCGAGAAACCCGCGCAACGCGCTGCGCAGCGGCCCGCCGAACTCGGCCGCGAGCCCCGCGAGCGTGTCGTTGCCGGGCAGCACGCGGATCGCGGCGCCGAAGTAGCCGCCGTAGAGCACGCTGCCCGCAGTCAGCGCGCCGATCACCACCGAGGGGATCGCGAGCGCGATCAGCGGCACGGTGACGACCGCCGGGCTCTCGTGCGGGTCGCCGCCCGGAGCGTGCGCGGCATCGTGTGCCGCGGGGGCGGCCGCATGCGCTGCGTCGCGGAAGCGCTCCGCACCGTGAAAAGTGAGGAACAGCATGCGGAACGTATAGAGCGCGGTCACGAACACCCCGCACAGCACGCACCAGTACGCGTAGCCGCTGCCGAAGCGGTGCGAGGCGCGCACCGCCTCGATGATCGCGTCCTTGGAATAGAAGCCTGAGAAAAACGGCGTGCCGACCAGCGCCAGCGCGCCGATCCAGCAGGTCACGGCGGTGACCGGCATGTACTTCGCAAGTCCGCCCATGCGGCGCATGTCCTGCTCGTGGTGCAGCGCGATGATGACCGAGCCGGCCGCGAGGAACAGCAGCGCCTTGAAGAAGGCATGGGTCATGAGGTGGAAGATCGCCGCGCCGTAAGCCGAGACGCCGAGCGCGACCGTCATGTAGCCGAGCTGCGAGAGCGTCGAGTAGGCGATCACCCGCTTGATGTCGTTGTGCACCACGCCGAGCAGCCCCATGAAGAAGGCGGTGGTGGCGCCGATCACCAGCACGAACGACAGCGCGGCGGGCGAGTACTCGAACAGCGGCGACATGCGCGCCACCATGAAGATACCCGCCGTCACCATGGTGGCCGCGTGGATCAGCGCCGAGATCGGCGTCGGGCCTTCCATCGAGTCGGGCAGCCAGACGTGCAGCGGCACCTGCGCGGACTTGCCCATCGCGCCGACGAACAGGCACACGCAGATCAGCGTCAGCGCGCCGACCCGGGTGCTGCCGCCGAGCGGCAGCAGCGCGGCGGCGATGTGCGGCGCGGCCGCGAATGCCGTGCGGTAGTCCAGCGAGCCGGTGTAGTAGACGACCGCGGCGATCCCGAGCACGAAGCCGAAATCCCCGATGCGGTTGACGATGAAGGCCTTGAGGTTGGCGGCGATCGCGCTCGGACGCGTGTACCAGAAGCCGATCAGCAGGTACGACACGAGTCCCACCGCCTCCCAGCCGAAGAACAGCTGCATGAAGTTGTCGGCCATCACCAGCATCAGCATCGAGAAGGTGAACAGCGAGATGTAGCTGAAGAAGCGCGTGTAGCCCGGGTCGTCCGCCATGTAGCCGACGGTATAGACGTGCACGCACAGCGAGACGAAGGTGACCACCGCGATCATCAGCGCGCTCAGCCGGTCGATGAGGAAGCCGACCTGCATCGAGACGCCGTCGCTCACCAGCCAGCCGTAGACCGGCACGTCGAAGCTCGGCGCGCCGTCCAGGCAGACCTGCTTGAGCACGAGCAGCGACAGCACGCAGGAGACGCCCACCGCGACACAGGTGACCCAGCTCGCGCCGGCACGGCCGATGACCCGCCCGCCGAGGCCGGCGACCAGCGCCGCCAGCAGCGGCAGCAGCGGGATCGCAATCAGCACGGTGGGGTTCATGGCGCGCCTTCAGCCCCGCAGCGTGTTCAGATCCTCGACGTTGATGCTGCGCCGCTCGCGAAACAGCACCACCAGGATCGCCAGCCCGATCGCCGACTCCGCGGCCGCCACCGTCAGGATGAAGAACACGAACACCTGGCCGTTGATATCGCCCAGATAGCGCGAGAAGGCGATGAAGTTGAAGTTGGCGGCGAGCAGCAGCAGCTCGACGCACATCAGCAGCAGGATGACGTTCTTGCGGTTGAGGAAGATGCCGGCCACCGCCAGCGCAAACAGGATTCCCGAGAGCGTCAGCAGCTGCGCCAGCGTGATCATGGGCGCTTCTCCGGCGCCATCTTCACGAGGCGCACCCGGTCCGCAGGCCGGACCGCCACCTGCCTGCCGATGTCCTGGTACTTGAGCCCCTGCCGGCGGCGCATGGTGAGCGCGATGGCGGCGACGATCGCCACCAGCAGCACCATCGCGGCGAGCTCGAAGGGATAGGCGTAGTGCGTATAGAGCACGCGCCCGAGGTCGAGCGTGTTGCTGTAGGTCGCAGGCTCCGGCGTACCGCCGTGGCCCGGGTCGATGCCGAGCGCACCGCGCGCCCAGACGACACCGACGATCTCGACGATCACGGCGAGCGCCGTGAGCCAGCCGAGCCAGGCGAAGCGCGTGAAGCCCTGGCGCAGCTCCGCCAGGTTGATATCCAGCATCATGACCACGAACAGGAACAGCACCATGACGGCGCCGACGTACACCAGCACCAGCACCACCGCGAGGAACTCCGCCTCGATCAGCAGCCAGATGGCCGCCGAGGTGATGAAGCACATGACCAGCGCTAGCGCCGAGTACACCGGGTTGCGCGCGGTGATCACCCCGAGCGCCGCGAGGATCAGGATGGCGGCGAACAGGTGGAACAGCACCTGGATCAGCATCGCGCACCCGCGCCGCGCAGCGCCGCCATGCTCCCCCGGTGCCGGCGCGCGCTCATCGGTAGGGGGCGTCCACGGCCCGGTCGGCGGCGATCATCGCCTCGTAGCGCTCGCCGACCGCGAGCAGCTTGTCCTTGTTCATGATGTTCTCGCCGCGGTGCTCCATGTGGTACTCGTGAATGCGCGTCAGCACGATGGCATCCACCGGGCAGGCCTCCTCGCAGAAGCCGCAGTAGATGCACTTGAACAGGTCGATGTCGTAGCGCGTCGTGCGGCGCGTGCCGTCGGCGGCGACGTCCGAGTCGATGGTGATACAGACCGCCGGACACACCGCCTCGCACAGCTTGCAGGCGATGCAGCGCTCCTGGCCGTTCGGATAGCGGCGCAGCGCATGCAGGCCGCGGAAGCGTGGCGACTGCGGGGTCTTCTCCTCCGGATAGTTGAGGGTGAACTTGCGGCTGACGAAGGTGCGCGCCGTGACGATGAGTCCCTTGATGAGCTCCGGCAGCAGAAAGGTCTTGAGCGGGTTCACGCGCATCCCTCGGCTCCGTCAGTGAAACCAGGGCCGCGCCCACGGCCCGATCCGGTACAGCTCGAGCAGCATCTCCACGCCGATCCACACCAGCGTCACCGGGATCAGCGCCTTCCAGCCGAGCCGCATGATCTGGTCATAGCGATAGCGGGGGAAGGTGGCGCGGAACCACAGGAACAGGAACACGAGCACGAACACCTTGAGCCCGAACCACAGGAAGCTCGGCTGCCCGAGGAAGGTGGCACCGAGGCCCGGATAGCCCTCGAGCGGGCCCTGCCAGCCGCCGAAGAAGAAGGTCGCGGTGAGCGCCGAGATCAGGATCATGTTGGCGTACTCGGCGAGGAAGAACAGCGCAAACGCAATGCCCGAGTACTCGACGTGGAAGCCGGCGACGATCTCCGACTCGCCCTCCGCGACGTCGAAGGGCGCGCGGTTGGTCTCGGCCACGCCGGAGATGAAGTAGACGACGAGCAGCGGAAACAGCCAGAACCAGTTCCAGGAGAGCAGCCCGCCCGCCTGGGTGCGCACGATGGTGCCGAGATTCATGCTGCCGGTGGCCATCAGCACGCCGACCAGCGCAAAGCCCATGGCGATCTCGTAGGCGACCATCTGCGCGGCCGAGCGCATGGCGCCGAGGAAGGCGTACTTCGAGTTGGCGGCCCAGCCGGCGATGATGACGCCGTAGACCCCCATCGAGGTGAGCGACAGCAGGTAGAGGAGCCCCGCATCGGCCCGGGACACGGTCACCTCGGGCGACAGCGGAATGACCGCCCAGGCCGCGAAAGCCGGCACCAGGGCGATCATCGGTGCGACGCGGAACAGGAACCGGTTGGAGTTGGTCGGGATGACCACCTCCTTGAGGAGCAGCTTCACCACGTCGGCGAACGGCTGGCCGACGCCCGGCAGGAGCCCGAAGATGCGCACCCGGTTCGGGCCGCGCCGCAGTTGCATCCAGCCGATGACCTTGCGCTCCCAGAGCGTCAGCAGCGCCACGCTGATGATGAGCGCCACGGTGATGACGATGATCCAGCCGGTCGAATGCCCGATGGGTGACTCCGCAAAGTCGAGCAGCGCGGACCAGAGTTTGGCGAGATCCAGCATCGCGTGATCCCGTGTCAGTAGCTCGCCGCCGGCGTGCGGCCTTCGCGCGTTCTCTGCAGCGAGGGCGCGCGACGCACCAGCGCATCGCTCTGGTACATGGGTACGTCTGGAAGGCCACCCGCAGCCGCCCCGCTCCCCGGCTGCACCGCGTGGCTGCCGGCGTAGGCGGCGGGCTGGACACCGGCGCAAAGCTCGCGCACCTCGGCAAGCACCGTGTCCGCCGACTGGTATTCGAAACCCGCAAGATCGAGGAGCGTGCCGAGCACGCGCAGCACCTTCCAGCCGGGCCGCGCCGCGCCGACCGGCAGCGCTGCGCCCGGCTGGCTTTGCCACAGCCCCTCGCAGTTCACGTAGGTGCCGGCGGACTCAGCGAAGGTGCCCATCGGCAGCAGCACGTGCGCGAGCTGCCGCAGCTCCTCGCTCGCAAACGGTGTGACCGCCACGACCAGCTCGGCCCTGGCGAGGGTCTGCAGGCTGTCGGGCTCGAGCGTGTCGGCCGAGGGCTCGAGACCGCCGCAGAGCAGGTACGCCCGCAGCGGCTCGCGCAGCATCTGCGCGGCGGTGAGCCCCGCTTGCGCCACCGGGCGCGCGCCGGCCGTGCGGTGCGGGATCGCTCCCGCGAGATAGGCGCCGGCGGCGTTGCCGCCCTCGGCGAGCCGGCCGAGCGTGGCGCCGGTGATC
>JASHTN010000283.1 GCA_030040525.1 Gammaproteobacteria bacterium
CTCGACCTGCGGCACGCTCGCCGCCGCCACCCTGACGAGCTCCACCCCGGTGGCAGCGTCCAGCACCGCATCCTCCGGCCCCTCGCCCGCGACCAGCCGGCCGCCGATCAACAACTGCGTGTGCATTGCAGACTCCTTATGTCGCGCGCACGGCTTGCCGCGCCGCGTCGACCAGTTATATTATTATCGCCATAATATTACCATGCCTGCGCCGCTGCGGCGCCCGGGGCCCGCCATGAACTCCGACGTGATCATCACCTGCGCCGTCACCGGCGACGACACCAAGGTCACCAAGAGCCCGCACTGCCCGATCACGCCCGAGCAGATCGCGAATTCGGCGATCGAGGCCGCGCGCGCCGGGGCGGCCATTGTGCACATCCACGTGCGCGATCCGGAAACCGGCGCCTTCAGCATGGCGACCCGGCACTACCGCGAGGTCGTGCGGCGCATCCGCGAGAGCCGGGTGGACGTGCTCGTCAACCTCACCTGCGGCATGGGCGGCTATCTGTGTGTCGGCGACCAGGGCCTCGGCGACACCCCCGCGGCCGGCACCGACTTCGTCAGCCAGGAAGAGCGCATGCGGCACGTGATCGAGCTCTGCCAGGAAGGACTTTACCGCCCGGACATTGCCACCCTCGACTGCGGCTCGCTCAATTTCGGCGACGGCAACCGCGCCTACATCTCCACGCCCAACTACCTGCGCAAGGGCGCGGCGATTCTGCGCGACCTGCGCGTCAAGGCCGAGCTGGAGGTGTTCGACACCGGCAACCTCTGGTTCGTCGGCCAGCTCGTCAAGGAAGAGCTGCTCCCCGCGCCGGCGTTCATCCAGCTGTGCACCGGCATCCCCTACGGCGTCCCCGCCGACACCGGCCACCTGCTCGCCATGGTCAATGCGCTGCCGGCGCAGTCGGTCTGGACCTCGTTCGCGATCGGCCGGATGCAGATGCCGTGGGTGGCGCAGTCGGTGCTGCTCGGCGGCAACGTGCGCGTCGGACTGGAGGACAACCTGTACCTGAGCCGCGGCGTCTACGCGAGCAACGCGCAGCTGGTGGAGAAGGCGCGCGGCATCCTCGAAGCCATGGGCGCGCGCATCGCTTCGCCGGCGCAGGCGCGCGAGCGGCTGAAGCTGCACTGAAGCGCTCAGCCGCACGAGGGCGCGCACGTGGCGGGGGCTGCCATCTACGAGACGGGCATCGCGCCTGAGTGGATCGACTATAACGGCCACCTCCGCGATGGCTATTACGGGCTCATCCTGAGCTACGCGACCGATGCGCTCATGGATCGGCTCGGCATGGACGCCGTCTATCGTGCCGCGAGCGGCGGCACGCTCTATACGGTAGAGCTGCACCTGCACTTCCTGCGCGAGGTCAAACAGGCCGAGCGCCTCACGGTCACTGCGCTGATTCTCGGCGCCGATCGCAAGCGGCTGCACCTGGCGCTCGAGCTGCAGCGCGCCTCCGATGGCGAGGTTGCCGCGAGCGCCGAGCTCATGCTGCTGCACGTCCATCAGGGCGCGACGGTCGCGAGCGCAGCGTTTCCCGCGCAGATCGCCGCCCGCATCGCCGCCTTCCAGGCGGCCGGGGCTGGCGCGAAGCCCGCCGGCCCCGGCTCGCGGCGCCTCGCGCTCCCGGCGCAGGACCCGGGCACGCCGCAGCGCACATGAGCATGAGCACGGGAGACCTCGGGCGGCTGCTCGCACCGCGCAGCATCGCGCTGATCGGCGGCACCTGGGCCGACTACGCGGCCGCTGCCAGCCGCGTCATCGGCTTCACGGGCGAGCTGTGGCGCGTGCACCCCGCGCGCGAGTCCACCGCGGCGCAACGCTACTTCCGCTCGGTCGAGGAGCTCCCCGCGGCCCCCGACGCCGCGTTCATCGCGGCACCGGCCCGCGAGGTACCCGGCATTGCCGCGGCGCTGGCGCGCGGCGGCGCGGGTGGCTTCGTCTGCTTCGCCGCCGGCTTCTCCGAGACCGGGACCCCGGAGGGCGAGCGGCTGACGCGCGAGCTGCTCGCCGCAGCCTCCGGGTTGCCGTTCTTCGGCCCGAACTGCTACGGCCTCATCAACTTCCTGGACGGCGCGGCGCTCTGGCCCGACCAGGTGGTGGGTCAGCGCCGCGAGCGCGGCGTCGCCCTGATCTGCCAGAGCGGCACCATCGCGCTCAATCTCCTTTTCAATCAGCGCTCGCTGCCGATCGGCTGCGTGCTCACGGTCGGCAACCAGACGCGCCTCGCCGCGGAGGATCTGGTCGAGCGGCTCGCCGCCGACCCGCGCGTCAGCGCCTTCGGGCTCTATGTCGAGGGCATCGCGGATATCGCCCGCTTCGCGAGCGCTGCGGCCACAGCCCGTGCCGCCGGCAAGCCCATCGCGCTCGTCAAGGCCGGGCGCACCGCGAGCGCCGCACGCACGGCGCGCACCCATACCGGTGCGCTGTCCGGGGCTGATGCGGCCTTTGACGCCTTCTGCGCCCAGGCCGGCATCGCGCGCTGCGGGTCGCTCGCGACGCTCTGCGAGACGCTCAAGGTGTTTCACTGCGGCGGCCCGCTGCGCGGGCGGCGGATTCTGGTGATGGGCGCCTCGGGGGGCGATATGGCGATGACCGCCGATGCCGCGCGGCACCTGCCGCTCGAGTTCCCGCCGCTGCCGGCGGAGACTGCCGCACGCCTCACCGAGATCCTCGAGGGCCGGGCTCAGATCGCCAACCCGTTCGACTTCCAGACCCATGCCTGGTTCGACCGGCCGCGGCTGCGCGCCATGTTCGCCGCCGCGCAACGCGCCGGCTACGACCTGGTCGGCTTCATGATCGACTGTCCGCCGCCGGCGGAGGCCGACGCGGCGGCCTACCTCAACGCGATCGAGGAGTTCGCGCAGGCGCTGCCCGGTGCGCCCACGCGCGGCGCGCTGATCGCCTCGCTCCCGGAATCGCTGCCGGCGGCCACGCGTGAGCGCTGCCTCGCGGCGGGGGTCGTGCCGCTGCAGGGACAGCGCGCGGCGCTCGAGGCGGTGGACCTGGCCGGCGGAGTCGGCCTCGCCTGGGAGCACAGCGAGGGCGTCAAACTGCTGCGGCCGCAGCGCCGCCGCAGCGCCGTCGGCAGCCTCGCCGAGCACGACGG
>JASHTN010000024.1 GCA_030040525.1 Gammaproteobacteria bacterium
TACCGGCGGCCGCACGTCCGGCCGGCGGTGCTGCGCAGGCTGCGGCGCGGCGAGTACCGCATGCAGCGCGAGATCGACCTGCACGGACTCAGCGTCGAGGAGGCCAGGCAGGCGTTGCGGCAGTTCCTCGTCGAGGCCCTGGAGCGTCGGGTGCGCTGCGTGCGGATCATCCACGGCAAGGGCCTGCGCTCGGGCACGCGCGGCCCGGTGTTGAAGTCTGCGGTCAGCGCGCTGTTGCGCCGCACGGGCGCGGTGCTCGCCTACGTGTCCGCGCGCCCGGTGGACGGCGGCAGCGGCGCGCTTTACGTGCTGCTGTCGGCCGGCTGAGACGGCACGCGCTTTCAGCCTTCCGCGAGCAGCACCACCGCCTGTGCGGCGATGCCTTCGGCACGCCCGAGGAACCCGAGACCCTCGGTCGTGGTCGCCTTGACGTTGACGCTCGCGGGGGCGACCGCGAGGAGCTGCGCGATCTGCCGCCGCATGGCCTCGCGGTGCGGCGCCACCCTGGGCTCCCCTCCCAGCACCGTCAGGTCGGCGTTGACCACGCGCAAGCCGCGCTCGCCGAGCATGGCCATCACGCGCTCGACGAAGGTGCGGCTGTCGGCGCCGCGCCAGCGCGGGTCGCGATCGCTGAAGTGCTCGCCGATGTCGCCGAGCGCCGCCGCCCCGAGCAACGCGTCGCACAGTGCGTGCAGCACGACATCGCCGTCAGAGTGCGCGACCACGCCGCGCGTGTGCGCAATGCGCACACCCCCGAGCACGAGGAAGTCCCCCGGGCCGAACGCATGCACGTCGAATCCGCATCCGATTCGCATGGAGTTGCCTCCCCCTGAGCTACTGCTACTGCTGCTACTGCTGCTGCGGCCGCCGCGCCTGCAGGATCGCCGCGGCCAGCCGCAGATCGTCGACGTCCGTGATCTTGAGGTTGCTCGCCGCTCCCTCGACCAGCAGCGGCCGCTCACCGAGCCACTCGAGCGCCTGGGCCTCGTCGCCCGGCCACCGTGCGGCGGCGTGCGCCGCATCGAGGGCTGCGCACAGCGCCCGGAACCGGAACATCTGCGGCGTCAGCGCGCGCCACAGTCCCGAGCGCTCGAGCGTCTGCACAACCGCAGCGCCCCCGGCGGACGCGCGCTTCAGGGTATCGCGGACGGGGGACGCCAGCACTCCGCCGAGTGCCTGAGCGGAGAGCGCGGCGATCAGGCAATCCAGGTCGCCCCGCGCCAGGCAGGGCCGCGCGGCGTCGTGCACCAGCACCCAGTCGTCGGGCGCGGCAAAGGCCTCGAGCGCCGCGAGAGCGAGCCGCACCGAGCGGCTGCGGACATCACCGCCCGTGACGCTCGTGATCCTGGTACCGCCGGGTCCGCCGGCCGCGAGCCGCGCGGCGACCCCGCCCCAGTGGGGGTCTCCCGGCGCCACGGCGACGACGGCGTGTGCGCAGCGCGCATCCTCGAGGAACGGCGCGAGCGCCCACTCGATGACCGTGCGACCCGCGAGCGGGGCATACTGCTTCGGCAGCGTCGCGCCGAAACGCTGCCCGGTGCCCGCGGCCGGCATGACGAGCCAGTAACGCATCGCGCAGCTCGTACGGCAGGCGGCTTCGAGTCAGCGGGCCGCGGCCGTGCGCGTCTCGGGGGGACCCGAGCCGGAGGGGCTCACCGGCACGACCTGATAGAAGGTCTCGTTCGGGCCGATCATCCCCAGGTCGCTGCGCGCGCGCTCCTCGAGCGCGTCCATCCCGGTTTTCAGATCACGGACCTCGGCGGCGAGCTGGCGGTTGCGCTCGGCAAGCTGATCGTTCTGGCCGCGCTGCAACGCGACCGCGGCCTTCAGCCGCTCGACCTCGCGGACGCCGTCGCCCGAGACCCAGATCCGGTACTGCAGCAGGAGGACGGCGACAGCGAGCGCGGCAGCGAGCCACTTCATGGGCGCGAGAGCGTAGCAGAGCCGCCGGCGGTACGCAGCGCTCCGCCGGCAAAGGCCTCGCGGCCGGCGTAGCGCACGCTGCCGAGCTCGGCCTCGATGCGCAGCAGCTGGTTGTACTTCGCGGTGCGGTCCGAGCGCGACAGTGAGCCGGTCTTGATCTGCGTGGCGGCGGTCGCGACCGCGAGGTCGGCGATGGTGCTGTCGGCGGTCTCGCCGGAGCGGTGCGACACCACCGCGGCGTAGCGCGCCCGCGCGGCGAGCTCGATGCACTCGAGCGTCTCGCTGAGCGTGCCGATCTGGTTCGGCTTGATGAGAATGGCGTTGGCCACGCCCTGCTCGATCGCCTGCCTGAGGATCCTGGTGTTGGTGACGAAGACGTCGTCGCCGACCAGCTGCAGCCTCGTGCCGAGCTCGCGCGTCTGCTCTGCCCAGCCCTGCCAGTCGCCCTCGCTCATGCCGTCCTCGATGCTGATGATCGGATAGCGCGCCGCAAGGCCGCCGAGGTAGGCGGTAAATTCCGCGGCCGAGAAGCTCCGCCCCTCGGACTCGAGCTGGTACCTGCCGTTGCGGTAGCACTCCGAGCTCGCGACGTCGAGCGCCAGGTACAGGTCCGTACCCGGCCTATAGCCCGCCGTCTCGATCGCCTGCATGATGATGCCGAGCGCCGCCTCGTTCGATTCGAGGCTCGGCGCAAAGCCGCCCTCGTCGCCGACCGCGGTCGACAGGCCGCGCCCCGCGAGCAGCTTCTTCAGCGCGTGGAAGACCTCGGCCCCGTAGCGCAACGCTTCGCGGAAGCTCGGCGCACCGGCCGGCACGATCATGAACTCCTGGATGTCGAGGCTGTTGTTGGCGTGCGCGCCGCCGTTCACGACGTTCATCATCGGCACGGGCATGACCGGCTCGCTGGCGCCGCCGCCGAGCGCGGCGATGTGCCGGTAGAGCGGCACGCGCGCGTCCTGCGCCGCGGCATGTACGCAGGCCAGCGATACGCCGAGTATGGCATTGGCGCCGAGCCTGCCCTTGTTGTCAGTGCCGTCGAGCTCGATCATGCGCGCGTCGATCCCGGCCTGGTCGCGCGGGTCGCGCCCGAGGAGGGCCGCCTTGAGCACCGTGTTGACGTGCTCGACGGCCTTGAGCACTCCCTTGCCGCCGTAGCGCTGCGGGTCCGCATCGCGCAGCTCGACGGCCTCGCGCGTGCCGGTGGAAGCGCCCGAGGGCACCGCCGCCCGGCCGAGCACGCCGGAGTCCAGGATCACGTCGGCCTCGAGCGTCGGGTTGCCGCGCGAGTCGAGGATCTCGCGGGCGCGAATGTCGGAGATGCGGCTCATGGGTGTAGGGCGACGGGTGTACGGCGAGGGGTGTACGGCGAGGGGTTTACAGCAGCGATTCCTCGAAAGGTACCTGTTTCACCGCCCGATCGAGCTCGGCCAGCGTGGCGAGCAGCGGCTCCATGCGCTCGAGCGGCCAGGCGTTCGGGCCGTCCGACAGCGCCTCTTGCGGTCGCGGGTGGGTTTCCATGAACAGTCCCGCGACCCCGGCGGCCACCGCGGCACGCGCCAGCACCGGAATGAATTCCCGCTGGCCGCCGGAGGCCGTGCCCCGGCCGCCGGGCAGCTGCACCGAGTGGGTGGCGTCGAACACCACCGGGCAGCCCGTGCCGCGCAGGATCGACAGCGAGCGCATGTCCGAGACCAGGTTGTTGTACCCGAAGGAGAAGCCGCGCTCGCACACCAGGATGTGCTCGTTGCCGGTGGAGCGCGCCTTGTCGACCACGTTCTGCATCTCCCAGGGCGAGAGGAACTGTCCCTTCTTGATGTTGACCGGCTTGCCCTGGGAGGCAACGTTGATGATGAAGTTCGTCTGCCGGCAGAGAAACGCGGGCGTCTGCAGCACGTCGACCACTGCGGCCACCTCCTCGAGCGGGGTGTCCTCGTGCACGTCGGTGAGCACCGGCACGCCGACCGCCCGGCGGACCTCTTCCAGCACCCGCAGGCCCGCATCGATGCCCGGGCCGCGGTAGCTCGCGCGCGAGGAGCGGTTCGCCTTGTCGTAGGAGGCCTTGAAGATGTATGGAATGCCGAGCCGGGTGGTGATCTCCTTGAGGGTGCCGGCGATCTCCTGGGTGAGGGCCGGGCCCTCGATGACGCACGGACCTGCGATCAGGAACAGCGGCCGGCGTTCCCCGACTTCGTAGCCGGTCAGCTGCATGGCCGGAGTGTCACCAGGCACAGGCATGTGCCCGCCGCTGCAGGTGGCGAGCAATCATGCTAGGCCCCCGCCGCCTGCGGGAGCTGCGCGGCGCGCTGGGCGCGCGCGGCGCGGATGAAGCCGGCGAAGAGCGGATGCCCGTCGCGCGGGGTCGAGGTGAACTCCGGATGGAACTGGGTGGCGACGAACCACGGGTGGTTCGCCAGCTCGACCACCTCCACCAGTCCGTCGCGCGAGATGCCCGAGAACCGCATCCCTCCCTGCCGGTAGCGGTCGAGGTAGTTGTTGTTGAACTCGTAGCGATGGCGGTGCCGCTCGAGGATGACGTCGCGGCCGTACAGCTCGCGGGCCCGCGTGCCCGCCCCGAGCAGCACCTCCTGGGCGCCGAGGCGCATGGTGCCGCCCTTGGCCGAAGCCTCGCTGCGCAGCTGTGCGCCGTGCACCTGATCCTGCCACTCCGAGATCAGCGCGATGACCGGATGGGGAGTGGCGCGGTTGAACTCGGTGCTGTTGGCATCGGCGAGCCCGAGGCAGGTGCGGCCGAACTCGACGATCGCGACCTGCATCCCGAGGCAGAGGCCGAGATAGGGCACGGCGTGCTCGCGGGCATAGCGCACCGCGTGGATCTTGCCCTCGATGCCGCGCTCGCCGAAGCCGCCCGGCACCAGCACCGCATCCACTCCCTGGAGCAGCCGCGTGCCGTGCTGCTCGATGTCGGTGGACTCGATGTAGTGAATGTTGACGCGCGTGCGGGTCCTGAGTCCGCCGTGCATCAGCGCCTCGTGCAGCGACAGGTAGGAATCGCGGATCTGCACGTACTTGCCGACCATGGCGATGTCGATCTGGCCGTCGGGATTGCTCTTGGCGCTCACCACATGGCGCCACTCGGCGAGGTCGGTCGCCGGCACCGCGAGGCGCAGCTTGTCGACCACGATGTCGTCGAGCCCCTGCTCGTGCAGCAGGATCGGGATCCGGTAGATGTCGTCGGAATCCACCGCGGAGATCACGGCGCGCTCCTCGACGTTGGTGAACAGCGCGATCTTGCGCCGCTGCTCCTCGGGCAGCGGCTGCTTGCAGCGGCACAGCAGCACGTCGGGCTGGATACCGATGCCGCGCAGCTCCTTCACCGAGTGCTGGGTGGGCTTGGTCTTGATCTCACCCGAGCCGCCCACGATCGGCACCAGCGTCAGGTGGATGTAGACGCAGTTGTTGCGGCCGAGCTCCACGCCCAGCTGGCGGATCGCCTCGAGGAACGGCAGCGACTCGATGTCGCCGACCGTGCCCCCGATCTCGACCATGCAGACGTCCGCGCCGTCGGCACCGAGCTTGATGCTGCGCTTGATCTCATCGGTGA
>JASHTN010000284.1 GCA_030040525.1 Gammaproteobacteria bacterium
GCCGTTCCTGTAGGCGATGACGATGCTCGAGTAGTCCTGCGGGTCCTGGATCTGATCGTTGGCGTTCAGCGCCCAGGAGCGCGCCGGGCCGTCGAGCGTGCCCTTGGGCTCGTTGACGTTGGCGTTGCCGATGGTGGTGCGCAGGTCGTCGATGTTGAGACCGTAGGCGGCGAGCGCCAGCACGTTGGCGATGATGCGCACGGCCGGGCGCTGTCCACCGCTTACGCTCACGAGCCCGACGCCCTCGATCTGCGAGATCTTCTGCGCCATGCGCGTGTCGGCGAGGTCCTCGAGCTGCGTCAGCGGCAGCGTCTTCGAGGTGACCCCGAGAGTCAGAACGGGCGCGTCCGCCGGGTTCACCTTGGCATAGATCGGCGGCGCGGGCAGGTCCGAGGGCAGGAGGTTGCCGGCGGCATTGATCGCGGCCTGTACCTCCTGCTCCGCGATGTCGAGGCTCAGGCTCAGGCTGAACTGCAGGGTGATGACCGAGGCGCCGCCGGAGCTGGTCGAGGACATCTGGTTCAGTCCCGGCATCTGTCCGAACTGCACCTCCAGCGGCGCGGTGACGGACGAGGTCATGACCTCGGGGCTCGCGCCCGGATAGAAGGTCTGAACCTGGATGGTCGGGTAGTCGACTTCGGGCAGCGCCGAGAGCGGCAGGAAGCCGAAGGCGACGATGCCTGTGAGCATGATCGCCACCATCAGCAGCGACGTGCCAACCGGCCGCAGGATGAATATGCGGGACGGGTTCATGAGTTCAGCTTGGAGCCTATGGAGACGGGCCGACCGCGCTCCTCATGTGCCGCCCTGGCCGCTCTGCTGCTGCTGGGGATGGCGGTGGTGTCCGCCCTGGGACTGGCCAGCCACTGCCGGGGCACCGTTCGTCTGACGCAGGAGCACCTTCGCGCCGTCCTTGAGCTTGTCGGCGCCGTCCACCACTACCAGCTCGCCGGGCGTGAGGCCCTGCTTGATCGAGACGTTGTTGGCGTCGCCGGGTCCGAGGCTCACCTTGCGCACGCTCACGGTCTGGTCCGGATCGACGACGTACACGTAGGTGCCGGGCGCTCCGCGCTGCACCCCGGCCTGCGGGATGAGCGTCGCGCCGTGCAGCGTGTTGAGCAGCAGCACCACGTTGACGAACTGCTGCGGGAAGAGGCTCTCGTCGTCGTTCGGGAAGATCGCCTTGAGCTTCACGGTGCCGGTGGTCGGATCGATCTGGCTGTCGACCGATTGCAGCGCGCCGGCGGCGAGCTGATGGGTGTTGCTGCGGTCCCAGGCGGTGACCGTGAGCGTGTGACTGGCGTGCACCTGCTGCATCAGCTGCGGGATGTCATCCTCCGCCAGCGTGAACACTACGGTGATCGGCTTCATCTGTGTGATCACCACCAGGCCGTTCGGCTCGGACGGCGTCACGTAGTTCCCGACATTGACCTGCTGCAGGCCGACGCGTCCGGGAATCGACGAGGTGATGTGGCAGTAGACGAGGTTGAGCTTCTGCGCATCGATCTGCGCCTGGTCGGTCTTGACGTTGCCCTCGTCCTGTACGACCAGCGACTGCTGCGTGGCCACCTGCTGCTCGGCGATCGAGTCCTGCTTCCACAGAGTCTGGTAGCGCGTGAGATCGATCCGCGCGTTGTCGAGCAGCGCCTTGTCGCGCACCAGCGCCCCCTGTGCCTGCTCGAGCGCCACCTCGTAGGGGCGCGGATCGATCAGGAACAGCGGCGCGCCCGCCTTGACCGTCTGACCCTCCTTAAAGAGGATCTTCATGATCTGGCCGCTGATCTGGCTCTGTACCGTCACGGTCGCGAGCGGGGTTACCGCGCCGAGGCCGATCAGGGTGATCGGCATGTCGCCGGACTGCACGCGCGCCGCCACCACCGGCATCGGTCCGCCGCCGGCGAAGCGGCCGGGGGGCGGCCGCGTGGCCTTCGGCGTCAGCAGCCAGGCGAGCAGCGCGATCGCGACCAGCACGGCCAGGATGACCAGCACGCGCCGGGAGCGCAGCCGTTTCTGCCACTCGGGCCGGTCGTCGCTGTCAGCGAGGCCCGTGGAGCCGGGTAGGGTGTAGCGATTTTCGTCGTTCATTGAAGCTCGCGCGGTGCGTTGCGAATGCCGTGTCGTTCAGCCGCATGTTTCAGCCGTGTCGCCGCTGAGCGGTGTCGCTCAGCCGTCAGTGAATCGAGCTGCCGCATGGCGCCAAGCTGCGCGCCTGCTGCCTGCGGGCCGGCTCAGGGACGGCTGCTCCTTGCCCTTCCCCATGACTGGCGCCTTAACCTAAGGCGGGGACGCGCCGACCGCTCATCGGGCTGCCAGGGCCCGAGGGATGAGGGTGCAACATACCAGCCACCGCCTTAATAAGGGTCAGAGCTTGCACAAGAACTGCAAACCTGCTGTTCCAGATCGTGCAAGGCCCGGGCCAGTTCCGTTTCTGGGCGGCCCGCCCGGGACAGCCCTCCCACGGCGCCCGCGGCAGGGGGCTACTTTACTACTATTGGCGTGCTTTCCTCGATGTCGTCGGCATGGACCGAAGGAGTGGCCATGAGGAGCAGAGCTGCGACAGCGACATACGTCGGCCCATACACGGACACCACACCGGTCGAGATCACCGTGGTGCTGCGGCGTCGCCCCGGCGCCCGGCCCGGCGTCGCGGCCTGGCCGCGGACCCCACGCTGGCCGCGTGGGGAGTTTGGCCGTCACTGCGGCGCCGATCCTGCCGACCTCGAGGCGGCGCGCCGCTTTGCCGGGCAGCACGGTCTCGCCGAGACCGACCACGATGTCGCACGGCGCGTGCTGCATCTGCGCGCTGCACCCCAGGCGCTCGAGCGCGCCTTCGGCGTGCGGCTCGGCCGCTACGCGCTCGCCGATGGGCGCGGCCCGTTCATGCGTCCCGACCACGAGCCGGCGCTGCCCCCCGGGGTGATCGCCGTGCTCGGGCTCGACCGCCGGCCGGTGGCGCGGGCTCACTTCCGCAGGCCGCGCGCGCAGCCGAGCGTCAGCTACACGCCGATCCAGGTCGCGCAGCTCTACAACTTTCCGAGCGCCGGTACCGGCAGCGGTCAGGCCATCGCGCTGATCGAGCTCGGTGGGGGTTTCAGCACGAGCGATCTCGCGCAGTACTTCCGCAGCCTGGGCATCAGTCCCGCCCCGACCGTGACAGCCGTCGGCGTCGCCGGCGGCTCCAATCAGCCGGGCGGGGAGGCCGACGGCGAAGTGATGCTCGACATCGAGGTCGCGGGCGCCGTCGCGCCGGGCGTGAGCATCGTGGTGTATTTCGCACCCAACACCGACCAGGGCTTCTATGAGGCGATCTCTCAGGCAGCTCACGACACGACGCACGCGGCCACCGTGATGTCGATCAGCTGGGGAGGTCCCGAGGACAGCTGGAGCTCCTCCTCGGTCGACGCGATGCAGAGCGCGCTCGAGGACGCGGTCGCGCTCGGTGTGAGCGTGACGGTTGCCGCCGGCGACAGCGGCTCGAGCGACGGCGAGTCCGACGGTGCGCCTCATGTGGACTTTCCCGCCTCGAGCCCGTATGCGCTCGGCTGCGGCGGCACTTCGCTGCTGGCGAGCGGCAGCATGATTTCGAGCGAGGTCGTCTGGAACGACACTGCGAGCGGCGAGGGCGCCACCGGCGGGGGCGTGAGCCCGGTGTTTCCTCTGCCCGCCTGGCAGGAGGGCCTGGCCGTGCCGGCCGCGCCCGGCGGCGGCACCGGCCGCGGCGTCCCGGACGTGTCGGGCGATGCCGATCCGATGACCGGCTACCAGGTGCGGGTCGACGGGGAGTCGGAGGTCATCGGCGGCACGAGCGCCGTTGCGCCGCTGTGGGCCGGGCTGATTGCGCTCTGCAACCAGCAGCTCGGTGCGCCGCTCGGCGATCCGCACGCTGCGCTCTATCAGATCGGCGAGCGCGCGTTCCGCGATATCACCCAGGGCAACAACGGCGCCTACCGGGCGGCCGTGGGCTGGGACGCGTGCACCGGGCTCGGCTCCCCGAACGGGGCGGCGCTGCTCGCGGCGCTCACCGCGCTCAAGAGCTGAGACGCGCGCCGCCGGCAGAGCCCGGCGGGCAACTTACGCGCGGCGCGCCATTCGCCCGCGGCGTGGCAGCAACGCAGGCGCGGCCCGCAGGAGCCGCGCGAGCACGAATCCCGCGAGTGCGAGCAGCGTCGTAACTCCCAGCGCGCCGCCACCACCACCCGAGCTCGGGGCGGCAGCGATGGTCATGGAGAGCGTCGCGGTCTTCGTCTCCGCGGGGTTCTCGGAGTCAGCCACCTGGAAGGTGACCGAGCTCGCCGACACGGCTGCCGTCGGCGTGCCGCTGATCGTGCCGCTCGAGGAGAGCGTCAGGCCTGCCGGCAGCGTGCCGCCCGAGACCGACCAGGTGTAGGGCGAGACGCCCCCCGTGGCGACGAGCGTGGCGCTGTACGCCGTGTTCACCTGGCCGCTCGCGAGCGAGGTGGTCGTGATGGTGAGCGCCGGCACGACGGTGAGCGTCGCCGAGGCGCTCTCTTGTCCGGAGGGAGTGGTACACGTGATCGTGTACGTGCTGCTTCCGGTCGCCGTCGGCGTCAGGGTCTGCTTGCCGCTGATCGATTGCGCACCGCTCCAGCTGCCGGAGGCCGTGCACGCGCTGTCAGCGAAGGCGAGCCACGCGAGCGTGCTCGAGCCGCCCAGGCCGAGGGTGCTCGGCGTGACGCTGATCGTCGGCGGTCCGCCCGGCACCAACGCCATGGCCGCCTCGGCCTGGATGAAGCCGTAGCCGGCGCTGAAGTTGTAAACGCCGCCGCCCGGGTTGGGGACGGTGCCCATGGCGGAGGCGGTGCTTTGCAGGTTCGCGTAGATCGTCGCCGGCGTGACCGAGGGGTTCGCCTGCAGCATCAGCGCCGCGACGCCGGCGGCGTGTGGCGTCGCTGCCGAGGTACCGAAGAAGTTCGGATAGCTCGCCTGATCGGCGCACTGGGGCACGGTCGAGTTGTCCACAAACGGCGCTGTGCTGCTGCTGATCTGGAAGCCGAGGAAGGTGTTGTTGACGCCGTCGGGGCCGACGAAGTCCGGCTTCTGGCGCGTTTCCGCCGTGATGGCCTGACCGCTCGTGTTGAAGAGGATCGGCGCGCCGCCGAGTGAGGAGTAGAACTCGAGCACCGCCGGCGAGGTGCCGCAGCTCGGCGTCGAGTAGAAGGCCGCCGCGCCCACCGCCGCCGCGCCGGTCGCGCCCGGGTGTCCCTGGATGGTTGCGCTGTTGGTGGCGTAGGTGGCATCGATGATGCTGCCCGCGCCGCCGTCCTCCACCACGAGCTTGATCATGGTGGGCGCGCTGCCGGCATACAGCCCGACGATCAGGTCGATCGTCTGCGCCGACGTGTTGCCGGTGGCGGCGGCCGAGTTGCCGACGATCAGGATCTGCACGGGGTCGGTGCCGGTTTCATTCGGGCCGGTGCAGGTGGTTGACGTGCCGTCGAGGTTGACGACGGTCGTAGCGGCGCTCGCTCCCGTCACGCACAGATCCATCTCGCTGCTCGCCCCCGGGCTGTCCGGGGCGCCGGTGACATAGGGCTGGTTCCACTCGAGCACTATGGCGAGGAACTCTCCCGGCGCCAGCGGCGGGATGCTGACCGGCAGCGAGGTGACGTTGGCCCCGCCCGAGGTGCCGTAGATCAGCAGGCTCTCCGAGTCGCCGTCGGCGACGGTTTGCTTGGTCGAGGTGAAGCTCGGCGAGTTGTTGTCGTAGGCGAGGTCGCTGTTGTTGCCGGCGGCGGAGAAGTAGGCCACTCCCTGCGCCTCGGCCGTGTCGATCGCCTGCGCCACGAGGCCGTCCTGGAAGAACGGCTCGTCGAAATAGCCGACGTCGTCGGCTTCCACCTTGGCGCCCGCGGCTGCGAGCGCAGTAATGCCGTTCGCGAAGTCCGCCTCGCTGTCGTCCGCGGTGTAGAAGGCGAGGTTCGCTCCCGGAGCCACTGCGTGCACGATCTGCATGATCGCGCGACCCTCGTCCGTGTAGGGCAGCTCGAGCGGCGCGCCATAATTCAGGCAGTCGCCCGCCCCGCCGGCTCCGGCCGTGCCGCCCGGCTCCTCGAGCACGTTGATGTCGACCGCCGCCGGCAGCGCGCCGGAGGCCTCGTCGCTCGCGGCGTCCGCGGTGAAGCCGTTGGAGGCCCAGCCGTTCGGTCCCGAGACCGGCGGATCGCCGGCCTGGCCCGCGTCCGCGGCATACACGCCGTAGCAGTCGAAGCTGTCGGACAGCACGCCGACCGTGACACCCGCACCGCTCAGGCCCGGGTACGTGGTGCGGAGCGCCGCGGTTCCGATGGTGAAATCGCCCTGGGTGGCGACGACACCGCGCGTGTGCGGCATCGCCGCGCGCAGCGAGAGCACTTCGGTGCGCGCGGCGGCGGCGGGTATCGCGCTCACCGGCAGCCAGCCGCCGACATCGTTGCGGTAGATGGCGGCGTGCCTGAGTCCGAGCGCGATGAGCGCGGCCGCGAGCTTCTGCGGATCGCCGCGCGTCACGGCGTCCACCGCGACCAGCGGCGTGGTTCCCGACTGCGTGAAGCGCGCAGCCGGGCTCATGGCGTGCAGGTCAGCGAGCACGCGCCCGGGATGTGCGAGGCTCGCGTGCCGCGAGAGATCGGCGAGTGCCGCATCGAGCTTGCCCTGCGTGCCGTGCAGCTGCGCGAAGCTGCGCCCGCCGAACGCCATCAGCTGCGCCCCTCCGGGCTCGACGTTCCGCACCCGCGCGAGGAGCGGCGGCGGCGGTGGGCTGGCAGAGGATGCGACGGCGATGATTCCGAGGAGTGCGGCAGCGCCGATGGCAACGCGGTGGACCGACTGCATATCTGTTCGGTCTCCCTGGTGAGCTGAGGGATCTACTTATAACCGATCGCGGCGCACAAAGCAGCGTCGTTCCTCTGCCACAGCAAAGCGCCGCCCGCGACGGCCCGTGCGGGAAATCGGGACTGAACGATAGCTGGATGAGTGACGCCTGCTCGCGACAAGCTGTAACACATCGCAACGACTGTAAGTGATCCTGCGCACCCGGGATCACCGAGGCGTCAAGCGGTGCTTCAGGTTGAGCTCAGGGCCGCGCCGTGCCGCGCGCCGGCGTGCGCGGCGCTGCTTCCGTATCGAGCGCCGCGGCCGCATCCCGGATCACGCGCTCGAGCACGCTCAGGTACTCGAGGTACTGCCTGCGGCCCGCGGTGGTGATCCGGCACAGGGTCTGCGGGCGGTTGCGCTCGTAGCCGCGCGAGCTCTCCACCAGCTTCGCCGCCTGCAGCACGGTGAGGTGCCGGCTCAGGTTGCCGTCGGTCAGACCACACAGCTGCTTCAGGTCGTTGAAGCGCAGGCCCTTCGGATGGGAGATGAGCGAGGTGAGCACACCGAGCCGCGCCCGCTCATGGATCACGCGGTTCAGCCCGTCATAGGCGAAGGGCGGGGGGCGCGCAGTGTCTTTCGGCTTGTTCATCAGCCCGGCTCGTCCGCGTGCGCATCGCTTCGCTCATCGCGTTGATAACCAAACTGCAGCACGGCCGCGACCAGCAGCTGGCCCACCCCGAACGGTACGCCCATGAGCCACGGGGCGAGGGCCTCGCTGCTGCCTCCGACCACCAGGCAGCCGAGCCCGGTGGCCAGATACCACAGTCCGACCGCAAACATCGGGCGCGGCAGAAAGCGGCACGAGGCGAATACGCCGAGACTGAAGAGCACCTGCCACAGGCCCGGGAGCAGCCACAGCGCCTCGGGTGCGCTGCGCCAGAGCACCACGGTCAGCAGCAGTCCCGCAACGATGGCCGGCAGGAACTGCTCGAGCGCGGCGTGAATCAGCTGCATGGCAAGCCCGCAGTGCACGCGGCGCGCGCGCGCGAAAGTCTCGGCCGCGATGATGCCGAGCGACAGCGCCGCGGTACCCACCCACAGCGACAGATAGGCGCCGGCGGCGTGCGTCGGGTGCTTCAGCCACACCGCCTGCGCAGCGGCCGCGAGCAGCGCCAGGATCCCGGTGGCGGCGAGCGTCCCCGGGCCGTAGCCGCGGAATTCCATGCCGCGCGCCAGCTGGCCGCGGATCGCACTGATCTCGGCGAGCGCTCTCTGCAGTTCGGTCACCCCGGCCATGCCCGGCTTTGTAACGGAAGGTTACGGTGAATACAACCGGGGCTGCGGCCGCCGCGCGCCGCGGCGCCGCCGGGCACGCGGGCCTGGGCGCGCCTGACTTCCAGCCTCACTTTGTATACATTATTCAAAACCCGGAGGGATGCCCGGTCAGATGGGGGCCTTGCCGCTCGACAACCCGCTCGCCGGTCGCCAGAGCTCGCCGCGGCTGATTGCCGCGGCGCTGCGCGCCGCCATCATTCACGGCCGCCTGGCGCCGGAGGCACCGCTGCGCCAGGAGGAGCTCGCCCGGCACTTCGCCGTGAGCCGCATCCCGCTGCGCGAGGCGCTGCGCCAGCTCGAGAGCGAGGGCTGGATCGAGTTCCGGCCGCACTACGGCGCGCGCGTCAGCCGCCTGGATGCGGCCGAGGCCCGCGAGATCTTCGAGATCCGCGCCGCGCTCGAATGCAGCGCGCTCAAGCTCGCGGCGCCGCGCCACACGCGCGCCAGCTGGCAAGAGGTGGCGCGGTTGCTGGCCGATTCGCGGCGTGAGTCGCGCCGTGCGCACTACGTGCGCCGCAACCGTGACTTTCACCTGGCGCTCTACCGCCCGGCGCAGCGGCCGCGGCTGCTCGCGCTGATCGCCTTGCTGCACGACCGCGGCGAGCGCTACCTGCGCCTCAAGCTCGACATCCCCGCATACAAGCAGCAGTCCGACGCCGAGCATGTGCAGATTTTCGAGGCTGCGAGCGGCGGGCGCATCGCGCAGGCGCTGCGCATCCTCGAGAGCCACCTCGTCAGGACCGGCGAGATGCTCGGCGCGCGCCTCGGCACGCCGCCCACGTACGCCGGGCAGAGCGGCACGCGGCCGTGAGCCTGGCGGCCGGACAGGCAGGACGAGCCTCGTGGACCCGCCGCCGCGAGGAGAAGCAGCGCCGCCTCGCCGGCATCGCCGCCTACGTCGACGGCAAGCAAGTGCGGCGTGCGCAGATCGTGCCGGTGCTGCAGGGGCTGCTGCGACCGGGCGACCGCGTGGCGCTCGAGGGCGATAACCAGAAACAGGCGGATTTCCTCTCACGCTCGCTCCTGCAGGTGGACCCGGGTGTGGTGCACGACCTGCATCTGCTGATCTCCTCGATCAGCCGTCCGGAGCACCTGACGCTGTTCGAGCGCGGCATCGCGCGCCGCGTGGACTTCTCCTACGCGGGACCGCAGAGCCTGCGCTTGGCGCAGCTGCTCGAGGACGGCAAGCTCGAGATCGGTGCAGTCCATACCTACATCGAGCTGTACGCGCGCATGTTCGTCGATCTGACGCCGCAGGTGGCGCTGGTGTGCGCCGAGACTGCCGACCTCTCCGGCAATCTCTATACCGGTCCCAACACCGAGGACACGCCCACCATCGTCGAAGCGGCGGCGTTCCGCCACGGCCTCGTGCTCGCGCAGGCGAACGAGATCGTCGAGGAGCTGCCGCGGGTGGATGTGCCGGGCTCCTGGGTCGATCTGGTCGTGCCGGCCGACCGGCCGTACGCGCTCGAGGCGCTGTTCACGCGCGATCCGCGCCAGATCAGCGAGCTGCAGGTGCTGATGGGAATGATGGTGATCCGCGGCATCTACGAGCGCCACGGCGTCACCAGCCTCAACCACGGCATCGGCTTCGACACTGCGGCGATCGAGCTGCTGCTGCCCACCTATGCGGAGCGCCTGGGGCTGAAGCACAGGATCTGCCGGCACTGGGCCCTCAATCCGCACCCGACGCTCATTCCCGCGATCGAGAGCGGCTGGGTCGAGAGCGTGCATTGCTTCGGCGGCGAGATCGGCATGGAGGACTACGTGCGCGCGCGCCCTGACATATTCTTCGTCGGCCGCGACGGCAGCCTGCGCTCGAACCGCGTGCTCTGTCAGCTCGCCGGGCAGTACGGCGTCGACCTGTTCATCGGCTCGACCCTGCAGATGGACGTCGATGCCAACTCCTCGACGGTCACCCTCGGACGGCTCGCCGGTTTCGGCGGTGCCCCCAACATGGGACACGACCCCAGGGGCCGGCGCCACAGCACCCCGGCATGGCTCAGCCTGATCACGGCGGACGCCGCCGTGGTGCGCGGCCGCAAGCTGGTCGTACAGCTGGTCGAGACCTTCAGCCGCGGCGGCGTGCCGGCGCTGGTCGACTCGCTCGATGCGGTGGAGGTCGGCCGCCAGGCGCGCATGCCGATCGCTCCGGTGATGATCTATGGCGACGACGTCAGCCACGTGGTGAGCGAGGAGGGCATCGCCTATCTCTACAAGGCACAGGGCCAGGAGGAGCGGCGTGCCGCGCTCGCCGCGATCGGCGGCGCCACGGCGATCGGCCGGCGCGCCGATCGCGCGCGCACCCAGAGCCTGCGCGAGCGCGGCGTGGTGGCGTACCCGGAGGACCTGGGCGTGCGGCGTACGGAGGCACGCCGCTCGCTGCTCGCAGCGCGCAGCATCGAGGACCTGGTGGCCTGGTCGGGCGGCCTGTATCGGCCGCCGGCCCGCTTCCTGAGCTGGTAGCCCTCTCCCATGAGCCGGTGCGCGACGCTTGCGATCAGCCCGCTGACCAACCCCTCGGCCGTGCCGCGGTTTGAGCCGGCCACACCGCACGACACCCGCGCCCGCATCGCGCGCGCCACGGCCCTCGCCGACGGCGCGGTCCAGGCCCTGGTCGATGAAGCGCTGCTGACACCCAAGCCCGCGCTCGTCGATCAGCGTGGGCCGGGCGCGCACCACGACCTGGATCTCGGCAGGCTGCTGCGCTCGGCGCGGGCGCTGCGCGCAGCGTTTTGCGCGATGGCGCTCGCGGCGGA
>JASHTN010000285.1 GCA_030040525.1 Gammaproteobacteria bacterium
GGTGTGCCGCTGGTCGAAGCGCTCGACTCCGTGGCCGGGGCGACCGGCAACATCATCTACGAGAAAGGCGTGCTGAAGATGCGCGATGAGGTCGCCACGGGTCAGCGCCTGCAGCGGGCGATGGAGCAGACCGGCCTCTTCCCCAACATGGTGAACCAGATGATCGCGGTGGGCGAGGAGTCCGGCTCGCTGGACGAGATGTCGGGGAAGGTCGCCACCTTCTACGAGCAGGAAGTCGACAACGCGGTAGACGCGATGTCGAGCCTGCTCGAGCCGCTCATCATGGTGGTGCTCGGCGTACTGGTCGGCAGCCTCGTGATCGCCATGTACCTGCCGATCTTCAAGCTCGGATCGGTCGTCTAGAAAGCCGGACCGCACGTCCGCCATCCCGAAAGCGCCGCGCCCCGCGCGGCGCTTTCGTTAAGATCCAAGAACACGATGTCCGTGATCGCACTCCTCGCGGGTTCGCCTGTCCTCTTCATCGGCACCTGTCTGCTGCTGGGACTCGTGGTCGGCAGCTTCCTCAACGTCGTCATCTACCGCCTGCCGATCATGCTCGACCGGCAGTGGCGTGCCCAGTGCGCGGACGTCCTGGGTGAGGCCGCGGTCACGACCGTCGCCGCAGATCTGCCGCAGAAGTTCAACCTCGTCGTGCCCCGCTCGGCCTGTCCGGCGTGCAGGGCGCCCATCCCTGCGACAGAGAACATCCCCGTGCTGTCGTGGCTCGTGCTGCGGGGACGGTGCGCTCACTGCGGGGCGGCGATCAGTGTGCGCTACCCGATCGTCGAGTCGCTGACGGGGGTGCTCTCGGCGCTCGTCGCCTGGAGATTCGGCCTCGGCTGGCCGGCACTTGCCTCGCTCGTCCTCACCTGGTTCCTGATCGCGCTCACGTGCATCGATCTCGACACCCAGCTGCTGCCCGACAGCCTGACGCTGCCGCTGCTATGGATCGGCCTGGCGCTGAGTCTCTGGGCGCCACGCACGGGCGCTGCAGTCCTGCCGGTGGACCTGCGCTCGAGCGTGATCGGCGCGATCGCCGGTTACGTCAGTCTCTGGAGCGTCTATCATCTCTTCCGGCTGCTCACCGGTAAGGAAGGCATGGGGTACGGTGATTTCAAGCTCTTTGCTGCGCTCGGCGCCTGGCTGGGCTGGCAGATGCTGCTCCCCATCATCCTGATCGCAGCCGCCGCCGGCGCCATCGTCGGCATCGTCGTGCTCTCGATTCGCGGACAGCACCGCTCGACACCGATTGCCTTCGGTCCGTTCCTCGCCGCCTCCGGCTGGCTGATCCTGATGCTCGGCCGTGAGCCGGTGGGACGCTATTTCGGCCTCTTCGTGCCTCACCCATGAGCGCCGCAGCCAGGAGCCGCGTGTTTCGGGTCGGTCTGACCGGCGGGATCGCAAGCGGCAAGTCCACGGCGGCGAAGTTTTTCGGTGCGCTCGGAGTACCGATCCTCGACAGCGACCAGGTCGCGCGCGACGTGGTGGAGCCCGGGCAACCGCCGCTCGAGCGACTGGTCGAGCGGTTCGGCGCCGGAATCCTGACGTCCGACGGCCACCTCGACCGCCCGAAGCTGCGCGATATCGTCTTCTCGGACCCACTGGCGCGCGCGGATCTGGAGGCCCTCACGCATCCCGCCATCGGTGCAGCGCTCGAGGCGCGCTCGGCGGTGGCCGGCGGCCCCTATCAGATTCTCGTGATTCCTCTGCTGGTGGAGAAGAACCTCGCGGCGAACGTCGATCGCGTGCTGGTCGTCGACTGCGACGAGACGCTGCAGATCAAGCGGCTACAGGCTCGCGACGGCTCGACGCTCAGGCAGGCGCAGGCGATCCTGGCGGCACAGGCACCTCGCACTGCGCGGCTCAAGGCCGCGCACGACGTGATCCGGAACGACTCCGACATGAACGCGGTGCAGAACCAGGTCGCGGCACTGCATCCCCGCTATCTCGAGCTCGCCCGGGCCTCGCAGCCCTGAAGGCCTGGCGCGGGGCTCGCCGGACGCCGTGCCGTTTACCTGCAGCGCGCACGTCAGCCACAATACCGTCATGAGCGAACCTGCCCTGTCCACGGCCGGTGCCGCGGCGCCCGCCGCCGACCCGCAGCCGCTGGAGTTCGAGCACCCGCTGAACGAGCGGATGCGGACATTCCTGCGCCTGGATTTTCTCTACAGCCAGGCTCTCTACCACAACGAGATGGCGAGCCAGTGGGGCAGCCGTGCGGCAATGGCGAGCCTCATCGATATCCTCGCGATCACGACCCCGAGGGATGTGCGCTCGGATGTTCTCAAGGAGCTGGAGAGTCAGCTCGCGACCTTCAATCAGTTCCAGTCGAAGCCGGGCGTCGATGCCCAGCGGCTCAAGACTCTGATGTCGAACCTGCTGCGGCTGCGGGGTGAGCTCATGACCGTCGGATCGACTGTGCTGCAGCCTCTGCGGGAGTCGGAGTTCCTCAACGCCATCAAGCGTCGCAGCGCGATTCCGGGCGGCACCTGCGAGTTCGACCTGCCGGATTACTACTTCTGGCTCACCCAGCCGGACGATGCCCGCATACGCACCTTCAACCAATGGCTGGGGCTGCTGCGTCCGCTCTGCGATGCGATCGCGGAGCTCCTCTGGCTGACTCGGCAGAACGGCCGGACGCGCCAGGAAGTGGCGAGAGCCGGCACCTTCAACGTCACTTTCGAGCGCGAGACACCGCTGCAGCTGCTGCGGATCACGCTGCCGGCCGGGGCTGGCCTGTACCCTGAGATCAGCGGCAGCCATCACGGCTGCAACGTGCGATTCCTGACATGGACTGGCATTGGCAGCCGGCCGACCCAGGTACAGAGCGACGTGCCGTTCACGCTCACCTGCTGCACCTGATGCCGGGATTGGCCGCGAAGCGCATCAAATGCCCGACCTGCGGCCGTGAGGTGGCCTGGGAGAGCGCGCCGTTTCGCCCCTTCTGCAGCGAGCGTTGCCGGCTCATTGATCTGGGCGCCTGGCTTTCGGAGCAGCGGTCGATCCCTGGCGACATTCCGCCGGCGCAGGACGAAGAGACAGCCGACAACCCCACGCAGAAAGGCTGATTTCGACGATGCGATTTCGCCTCGAGGCGTTCGGCCTGCATCTGCTCGGCAGCGCCT
>JASHTN010000286.1 GCA_030040525.1 Gammaproteobacteria bacterium
AGGAGACCGTTCAGAGGCGCTGGCGACCCGTCATGCGTGCGCAGGGCGTGACCGAGAAGGACTGCGAGCAGCTCGCGCGCTCGTTTACCTATGCAGGCTTCGAGTTTCCCGCCTCAACCGCACCGCCCTGAGGAGCCTCCTCGCGAGGTGCACCGAGTCCGCAGTAGAGAGATTCTGCCTGCTAGGCGTCGGGGAACGGCTCGGTGAGGTTGCGGTTCGGTTCGAGAATGATTCTCCGGTGCGGGTAGTCGAAGATCACGGTGAACCTTCGCAGCACCTCGCCGCCAATCTTCTGCTGATCGTCGGGGTTGGCCGAGCAGCACGAGGTGACCGGACCCTTCAGCCTATAGCTCCCGAGCTCGAAGTACTCCGCCCGGCCGAGCGCTCCCTCCCCCGGTGTGCCCAATCCCACCCCGGTGCGGATCTTCCTGAGCGGTGCGGTCGACTTCAAAATGGCGGGATGATCAACGGCATCGCCGGAGCCGCTGTCGACCAGAAAGTCACCCGACTGAGGCGCAAGCCCCTGCACCTTGATGGTGCCAGCGATGTAGGGCCAACGGCCCCGAAAGCGCACCGGAAACGCGCTACCGCGACCGCTGTAGCGAAAGGTGGCCGGGTCGCAAATACTCATTGTCCGCGCCAGGTAGTCGACGACAACCACATAGCGGCTGAGGAAGTCGTATCCGAAGAATCCGTCCTCGGCCCTCCCGAACTGCTCACCGAGACCCCCGAGGTCCGTCACGTTTACCCGGTGATTGGCTGACTCGAAACCGGCGAGCTCGAAGGTCACAGAGTCCAGATACTGCACTGGCACGGCCCCGGACCCCGCGCCGTGCACGCTGCCGCTGCCCGTGGCGTGCAACCCGAGACTCGCCGCCAAGGCTCTGTCCAGGTACGTGGCCCCCGAGCCGCTGTCGAGATTGAACCACAGCGACCGGTGCGACCCCTTCACCTGCACTTGGAAGAAGATAACATCGTGGGTGATCTCAATCGGGACGCGGGCTTTCGAGGAGCAGTGCTCCGCTCCCTTGGGGTCCGGCGGCGCGCCTACGCAGAGGGTGGAGAAACCCAGCAAACCCGTGAACGCCCACAGCCCGATCCTCATTGCGCCTCTCCCCGCAGCCAAGCCGAGGCACGCATTCTGCGCTCCGCAAATGTATTATTGAAATGGATTCTTCGTGTACGCTGCTCTTCAGTGTATGAATATCGAAGCGCTCGATCTCGACCTGCTGGTTGCCTTCGAGGCTCTGATGCTCGAGCACAGCGTCACCAAGGCGGGCGCGCGCGTCGGCCTCAGTCAGCGGGTCGCGATGATGGCGCAGAAGCAGTGAGGACGAGTTAATCACGTCGCTCGATGAGATTTCTGCTTCTCTCGCGACAGCTATTAAAGTTACGCTCAAGCTGACGGGACGATGAACAAGTCCTCGCAACTATGCGCATTCCAGATCCAGCATCGTTCAAAGAGCTTGTCGCGGCATCGCTCCTAGCAGTCGGCGTCATCTTTGCAGCGATTGGCCTCAGTCGCAGACTACGGGACTTCGCATCAAAAATTGCGGGTGTTCTACTCGTAACCGGTGCCGCCGTCTACGCAAACGACACCTATGTTTATTTCGCGGCGGTGTTCATCATCGCCACGGTCGTAACCAAAACAGACTTTTTGGAAAAGTTGGCCGCGATCATTCGTGGCAGCAAGGACTACTTTGCATACAAGCAGGCACAACAGGCGCCTCGGACCCTTCCGAGTCCAGTCATCGAGCCGCGCGCGGCATCTGCGCCGGGGACGCCGGTCGAGCCTCTGGCTAATACGACCCCAGAGCGCGCTCAAGTTACGGTGAGACACGACACCACCGACGCAGCCCCAGGCGAGTTGCTTCGGCGCGATACCACGAGCCCTGAAACGATTTCGGACGCTTCTTCCCTTCTAGCCAAAGCCCGCGATCACCTGTATGGCGGCCGCTACAACGACGCTATCCAGGAGGCGACTGCGGCCCTAAAGAGCGATGCGAAGGATTCGCAGGCCCTCAGCATACGCATGCAGGCCTACCGTCTGGCGAGGCGTTTCGATGACGCAATCCGCGACTCGACGTCGTTATTGGCCGAGAAGCCCCATGATGCTTTTGCGCTCCGCGACCGAGCTGAAGCTTTTCGATTGACTGGTCGATATGACGACGCCATAAAGGACGCAAATGCCGTGCTCGCGATAAACGCAAATGATCCTTTCGCGCTGAGAACAAGAGGGGCCGCCTACGCCGAACTTCGCCGATTCGATGAGGCAATCCGCGATGAAACGGCGGCGCTTGCTCAGGAACCCAACAACACGTTCGCACTGCTTTTCCGCACCGAGGCTTACCGAGTTAGCGGACATTACGAAGCGGCAATCAGGGACGCAACTGCCGTGCTCAAGATCAACCCCAATGATGCAATTGCGTTAGGCGCGCGCGCGGACTCGTACAGAGCTACAGGTCGCTACGACGATGCGATCAGGGACGCGACTGCCGCGCTCGCGCAGGACCCGAACAACCTATTTGCGCTACGAGCGCGCGCGGAGGCCTACAGAGGCAAGGGTCTTTACGACGATGCGATCAGGGATGCGACTGCCGTGCTCGCGCAAGATCCAAGTGACGCATTTGCATTGAGGAGCCGAGCGGAAGCCTTCCGCCTAGTAGGCCGGCATGACGAAGCGATCCGTGATGCCACAAAGGCCCTAGAAATCGAACCCGATAGCGCCTTCGCCCAACGAACGCTCGCGGCTGCGCTGGCAGCCAAGAAACCCTGAGTCGCCGTCCCTACGGCGCACGCTGTGACCTAGAAATCCGGTGCTCGTGCCGCGAACGTTGTATCTGATGCCAGAATTCGCCCGGCTTGATAATGGCGATACCCTGAGGATGCCAGCAACGCGACGCGCCGATTGCTCTTGATGTTATGTGCCGGGAATGTGCCGAGCTCAGATTGGCTGTGCGGTGATTGTGCCTTGGTGTGCCTGGGGTCCGGGCTGGCAGGCTCTGCAAGTGGTTGATTAATAAGCCCCTAGAACCAGCGATTTCGGTCTGAAAATCCGCGTGTCGGCAGTTCGATTCTGTCCCTGGCCACCACTTAACATTCTAATTCCCAACAACTTTCAATCGCGCTGTGCCGCGGTAACGCACAGACCGTCAATCCGCTCCAGATGAGTTTTCGCGATCTCGAGGAACGCCCGCGCTGCGGGCGAGACGCGACCGCCGCTGGCATGAACCGCATAGAGGGGCCGCGTGGGCGGCGCATACGCATTGAGCACCTCGACGAGCTGATCAGCGGCCAGCCCTTCGGTGATGACCCCTCCCGGAAGTTGGGCAATGCCGAGCCCTCGCGCCGCGGCCTCCGTCGCGAGTGGGATGCTGTTGACGACGAACCGTCCCTGCACCGGGACTTCCAGCGCACGCCCGCGAGAACGAAATGTCCACCGCCCCCTGGGTGCGAGCGGCGTGAAGAGAATGCACTCGTGTCGGCGGAGGTCGCGGGGGGTGAGGGGCGTTCCACGGTCGCGCAGGTATTCGCGGCTCGCAAAGCAGCGCAATTGTCCGCGCCCGAGCTCGTGCGCCACGACGGAGGTGTCCTTCAGCGTGCCCGCTCGAAACGCGAGGTCGAATTTCTCGTCCACGAGATCCACATGCCGATCGGTGAGGACTAGCTCCAACCGCATCTGCGGATGCCGCGCGAGACATTCCGCGACGACCTCGCCGAGCAACCTCTCCGCGAGCGTCACCGGCGCTGTCACGCGCAGTCGCCCAGCCGTATCTTCTGGCTTGGTCGCAATGGAGCGACCCGCCTCCATGATGGTGCCAAGCGCCGGAGCACATGCACGGAAGTAAGTCTTGCCCGCGCTGGTGAGCTGCACCTGGCGCGTCGTTCTGTGAAAGAGGCGTGTGCCGAGTCCGCTCTCGAGCTCGGCGACCCGGCGGCTCACGGTCGATCGCGGCACGCCCAGCGCGTCGCCAGCTGCACGAAAGCTCCGAAGCTGCGCGATGCGCACAAAGAGTTCGACAGCGCCAATTTCTATTGTCCCATTCATGGGACACATTATCCCACAGCTCGCGCGCGCTTTATCAAGCGTCGGAATGAGTATCATTGATTGCGACACGTGAAGTGGGGCTGGAGTCATGAAGCAGAAGCTTGCCGTCGTCGTCGCGGGAAGCACGGGCAAGCAGGGTGGCGCTGTGGTGAAGGCGCTGCTCGAGCGCGGTCATGAGGTTCGCGCGGTCACGCGCAATACCGACTCTGCGAAGGCGAGGGAGCTCTCAAAGGCGGGCGTCGCGCTCGTCCGCGCGTCCCTCGAAGACACGGCCTCACTCAGGGAGGCACTCGTAGGAGCGACCTCTTTCTTCGCGGTGACGACGCCATTCGAAGGAGGGCCACAAGCCGAGATGCGGCAAGGCATCTCGGCCGCGGACGCGGCCAAGGCCGCAGGCGTGCATCTCGTCTTCACGTCGGCCGGGTCCGCCAATCGACAGACGGGCATTCCACACTTCGACAGCAAGTTCGAGGTCGAAAGGCACATCGCCAAGATCGGCGTTCGCGCCACGGTTCTGGCGCCTGTCTATTTCATGGAGAACCTGTATTTCGGCAAGGAACAACTCGCGAAGGGCATTTACGCCGCGCCGCTCCCGCCGACGAGAAAGCTCGCGCAAGTCCCCGTCACCGACATCGGTGCCGTCGCCGTTCGCCTCCTCGAGGACCCAGGGCGCTTTGCGGGCAAGCGTTTCGACCTCGGAAGCGACGAGCTCACGGGCGATGACCTCCGCGCGACCCTCTCGCGTGTCACCGGTCGCCAGTTCACCTATTTCCAGGTCCCGCTGGAAGTGATCCGACAACGCATGGGTGAGGACGCCGCCAAGATGTACGAATGGTTCGACCGCGTCGGCTACTCGGTCGATCGCGAAGCGCTCCGCCGTGAGTTTCCCGACATCATCTTTCACGACTTCGAGTCGTGGGTGAAGGCACAGGATTGGAACACGCTTCTTAAAGGATCACAGGACGTGCCCTCATCCGACGTGTCAGTAAGCGGCAGGTGAGGTCATACCGATGAGTCGAATCCCTATCCATACATTCGAGGACGCGCCCGCCGGATCGCGCCCACTTCTGCAGAGCCTTATCCAGTCCTCCCCAACAGGACGCTTCCTGAACGCGCACGCCCAGATGGCCCACTCTCCCGCGGTCCTGGCGGCGTACGCGTCGCTACGCGCCGTGATCGCCGAGCACGGCACCTTAGAGCCGAAGGTAGGTTGGGCACTTAATCTCGCAACTGCCGTCACGGTCGGCAATGCCTACATGATCGGTATCGCCAGTCGATTCGCTCGCACGAACGGTTGGACCGAAGCGCAGATCGCAGCCCTGCGGACGGGCGCAACGATGGGCGACGCCAGGGTCGACGCGCTGGCCGGTGTGGTCAGGGAAGCGGCCGCCAAGTCGGGGAGTGTGACCGACGCCACGTGGAATGCGGCTCTTCGGGCCGGCTGGAGCGATCAGCAACTGACCGAGGCGTTTGCTTACTTGGGACTGACGGTCTTCACAGGATACTTCCTCAATTACGCGCTAACGGAGATGGATGCCTTGTGATAGAGCGACGCCGATTTGTAGCTGATTGGTCAGGCGCGGCAGCCTAGTGGGCTGTAACGGCTGATGTGGAAGTATCGATGCGGCGAGCCGGGTCGAAGTACCTCCACTTCACGGTTTTCGGGGCTTCGTTGTAGCGGCGGATGTAACGCATGATCTTCCTCTTGAGGTCTGGGACCGAGGTGAAGACGCCGCGGGCGATGACATCGCGCTCGATCTTGGCGAACCATAGCTCCAC
>JASHTN010000287.1 GCA_030040525.1 Gammaproteobacteria bacterium
CGCCGATTTCGACGCCTTCCGCGGCTACTTCGAGCGGCTGCTGGCGGCGCTCCCCGCTCTCGTTCGCCGGCTGCTCGCCCCGGTCGTGTTCCGCACCTGCGACCTGGAGGGTGAGCACCACTGGTTGGTGGATCCGCGACGCCAGGCGGTCGAACGCTGTGCCGCGATTCCAGCCGGCTGCGCGGCGTTCATCACGCACGCGGCGGTGCTGCGCGATTGCGTGCGTTACCGGATGTTCTCCGTGTGGAGCGCCTCGAAGCGTCTGCGCATCGTGTTGCCCGAAGCGGGCGCGCTGCGGTATGTGCAGCGCTGGTTCACGATCCTCGACCTCTATGAACTCGACGTGTTCCCGCTGCGGCGCAATCTGTCGCTGCGCTCGCTCGGGATACGCGCGCGGCGCTGGCGCGAGCCCCTCGAGCTGGCGCGGCTCCTTGCACGGCGCGCGCTGCTGCGCAAACCGCTCAGCGTGGCCGTGCTCTACCCGGTGAAGGTGGCTTGAGATGCAGCTGCCGCGCCAGCGAATGATCTCCTGGCCCCTCGCCTGCGGCGTCACGCTGGGCGTGGCAGCGCTTGCCGCCTCGTCGGTGGTCGCGGTTGTGGCACTCGGCGGCTGTGTGATCGCGGCTCTGATCGGCCCGGCCAGCGCACTGCAGGCACTGACCATCGCAACGCTGATCACTTACGCGAATCCAGCGATCGTGAAGCTGGGTCCGTTCGCCGGCGCGCTGTTGCGCCTGGTGATGGTGGCCGCGATCCTGCGCGTGCTGCCGATGCTGCGGGGCCGCGATCTGAGGCTCGTCTGGCCGGTCTGGCTGCTTGGCGCCGTGTCGGCCGCGACCTCGTACTTCAGCAGCCGCGCCTTCGAGATCTCCATCATGAAGGTGATCACGTTCACGCTCGCCGCGACCGCGGTGCTGGTGGCGTTCGAGCGGGTGCGCGGCGAGCGCTTGCTGAAGCTTCAGACGTGGTTCCTCACGGTCGGCATCACGGTGATCGCGCTGTCGGCGCTCACCCTGGTGAAGCCCGGCATCGCTCTCGGTGGCGACAACGGCCTGCAGGGGCTGCTCGGTCAACCGCAGGCGCTCGGTATCTTCATGGCGCCGTTCGCCGCCTGGTGCTTGACGGGGGTGCTGCTCATGCGCCGCAAGGCGAGCCCGCTCGAAGTATGGGTGGGCCTCGGCACACTGGCACTCGTGCTGCTGACGCGCGCGCGCACCGGGGCCTTCGCCATTGCCTGCGCGGTGGGTGTTGTGATGCTCGGCCGCATGCTGAGCCGGCGCCGTGCGCAGCAGGCTGCCCTCGCACGTCCGGTGCTGCTGGTGACGCTGGCCTGCCTGGTACTTGGGGGCGCGGGGCTCGCCACCGGGGCGGTGTCCAAATTCCTGACCGGCTTTGCCTACAAAGGCTCGCTCGGTGAGCAGCACAGTCTCGGCGGGGCGTTCTACGAGTCCCGCGGCGGCGGCATCGTCCAGGAGTGGCACCACTTCCTCGACAGCCCGATGATCGGCAACGGCTTTGGCGTTTACCCCGACGGCCGATTTCCGGCCGGTGTCGTGCGTTTCGCGGGGATTCCGCTCTCGGCGCCCGTCGAGAAGGGGTTTCTGCCGACTGCGATCCTCGAGGAAGGCGGGCTGCTCGGCGCCGGGTGCCTCGTGCTGCTGATCGGCTGGCTCAGCCGCTCCGCCTGGCGGGCGCTCGACCTGCGCTGGCGTGCGCTGTTTGTGGCCTGCCTGGCAATGAACGTGGGCGAGTGCGTATTTCTCGCTCCGGGCGGGATTGGGATCCTCGACTGGCTGCTCGTCGGCCTGGCGATTGCCGCGCACCGGACGCCGATGCAGCCCGAACGCGTTGCGCGCGCCGCCGTGCCCGCGAAAAGACCCGGCGCAGCGCCGGTCGGCGCCGTCGGCTGGCCGCATCCGGCCTCCTGAGGCGGGCGCTCCGGACAAAGCATGCGCGTGCTACATGTCATCTCCTCCATCAGCCCGCTGCGGGGTGGCCCGAGCGTGGCAGTGCGCAACATGCTGGAGGCGCTGCATCGGCGCGGCATAGAGGCTGACGTCGCGACCACCGATGACGACGGCGATGCGCAGCGCCTTTCGGTGGCGCTCGACACCTTCGTGGGGCTCGGCGACCAGCGGGTACGGTACTTCCCGCGCCAGGCGCGGCGCTACCTGACCTCATGGCCGCTGCTGCGCTGGCTGCGGCGTTCAGTCCGCAGGTACGACCTGGTGCATACGCACGGCCTGTTCTCCTTCGCGCCCGTGGCCGCCGCGTGGCAGGCGCGCGCGGCACGCGTGCCCTATGTAATGCGGCCCGCGGGCGTGCTCGACAGCTGGGGCATGCACAACAAGAGTGCCCGGGTCAAGGCGACCTCGATTCGCCTCGTCGAAGGTCCGCTGCTCGGCGCGGCGGCGGCCGTACACTTCATGAGCGATCTGGAACGCGATCGCGCCGCGCACCTGCGCCTGCCCATCCATTCGGTGGTGCTGCCGCTCGGCTTCGATCTCGGCGCCGCCACGCCCCACGAGCCGGCGGGGCTCGAAGAGCTCGCCGCCGGGGGCCGGCCGGTGATTCTCTACCTGGCGCGGCTGCACAAAGTGAAACGGGTCGATCTGCTGTTGCGCGCCTACGCACGGCTGCCGCAGCGCGCCGCGACCGTGCTCGCCATCGCCGGTGACGGCGAGGCATCTCTCGTCACCGAGCTGCAGCGTCTAGCGGGCGAGCTTGGCGTGAGCGACACCGTGCGCTGGCTTGGCTTTGCCGGTGGCCCCCGCAAGCAGCGCCTGCTGGCTGCGGCCACGGTCTTTGTGCTGCCATCCGCCTCGGAGAACTTCGGCGTATCGATTGTCGAGGCGATGCACGCAGGACTGCCGGTCATCTGTACGAGCGGTGCCGGGCTCGCCAGCTTCGTGAGGCAGGCGAACGCCGGTCTCGTGGTCGAGGCGGACTCGGTGCCCGGCCTCGAGAGTGCGATCACACGGCTGCTCGCGCACCCGGCGCTCCGTGCCTCGATGGGGGCGGCTGGGCGGCGCGCCGTCGAGCAAGAGCTGTCGCTCGATGCCTTCGGCAGCCGTCTCGAGAGCCTGTATCGCTCGGTGCTGGACGGCGCGACGCTTCCCGGCCGCGTCGAGTGTTTCCCGCAATGACTGCCGCAGTGAGCCGTCCACTGCGCCTGCTCATCTGGTCGAGCATCCCGACTCACCATCAGGCGGGGTTCTTCGGCGCACTGCGCCAGCGCGGCATTGATGTCGTCGTGCATTACTACCGCCGCGTGCAAGCCGACAGGCTCAATATGGGCTGGAGCGACGCCCTGCACCTGCCGCCGGGAGAGCGTTATGTTGGCGAGGTACTGCGCTCCCTGGACCTCTGTACGGATTGGCGTGAGCGCATTCACGTAGTCCCGGGGTACGGCATTGCCTTTCTCATGCGGCTCGCCTGGTTTCTCTCGCGCCACGGCGCACCATGGGTGCACTGGAGCGAGCACTCGCAGCCGACTCTGCACTCGCACATCACTTTCCTGGTGAAGCGCGCCTACGGCCGTTTGGTGCGGCGCCATGCGATCGGCGCGCTCGCGATCGGGGAGCCTGCACGCCTGGAGTTCATTCGTTGGGGGGTCCCGGCGAACCGGATCAGGTTCCTGCCCTACGCCGTACCGGGGGTCGCCGCCCGGCCACACGCTGAAGGCTTTCGCGCTGCGGCCACGATCCGCTTTCTCTTTCTCGGTCAGCTGATCCCGCGCAAGGGGATCGATCTCCTGCTCGCCGCCATGCAGAAAGTAGTCAAGGTATGCCCGGAGGCGCGCCTCGAGCTCGCAGGCACCGACCGCTCAGACGGCGCGTACGCGCGCGAGGCCGTTCGCTTGGGAATCGGGCACGCCGTCGAGTTCACCGGGATGATCGAGGCGGCGCGCGTCGGGGACGTGCTGGGCCGCTGTGACGTCTTTGTGCTGCCTTCCCGGCACGACGGCTGGGGCGTGGTGCTGAACGAGGCCGCCTCAGCGGGCAAGGCGATCGTCGCGAGCGACGCCTGCGGAGCCGCGCATCACCTCGTATCCCACGGGGCAAACGGCTTCCGCTTCCCGGCTGGCGACGTCGGAGCGCTTACGGCGGCGATGCTCGAGTACTGCCGCAATCCCCAGCTCGCTGTGCGCCATGGCGGCGAGTCGCTCCGCGTCTTTCAGGAGTTCACGCCGGAGCGAAACGCGCTGCGCTTCCAGGATGCGCTCGACTCCTTGCTCGAGAGCGGCGCGCTGCCGACGCAACTCGGCGATCCGGCCGTTCGCCGGGCGCAGTAGAACTGAGCGCCGCGCGGCGAACACTCACCTCACGCTTATGACAAGAATGTAACCAATTATGTGCGGCTTGGCAGGATTTGCGACGACTCGGGCGGGAGACGGCCCCACGATGACGACGTTAGTGCGCCGCATGGCGGCGCGCCTGCGGCACCGCGGTCCGGACGACGAAGGTGCATGGGTGGACGCGGCCGCAGGGATCGCGCTCGGTCACCGCCGGCTCGCCGTCGTCGACCTCTCTGAGCAGGGTCATCAGCCGATGGTCTCGCACAGCGGGCGCTACGTGCTCGCCTACAACGGCGAGATCTACAACCACGCGCTGCTGCGAGCCGAGCTCGACGCCTCCGGCTTGCCGGTGCCATGGCGCGGACTCTCGGACACTGAGACCGCGCTCGCGACCATCGAGCGCTGGGGGCTCGAGGTCGCGCTACCGCGGCTTAAGGGTATGTTCGCCTTTGCGCTCTGGGATCGCCAGACTCACCGCCTGCACCTGGCGCGCGACTGTTTCGGCGAGAAGCCCCTCTATTACGCGCAGGTCGGCGGCACGTTCCTCTTCGCCTCGGAGCTCAAGGCGTTCGCGCTGTACCCTGAGTGGAACGGAGAGATCGACCGCGGCGCGCTGCGGGCGTATATGCGCTACAACTACGTCCCGACGCCCTTCACCATCTACGCCGCGGCGCGCAAGCTCCCCGCCGCCTCGCTTCTTACCGTCGCCCTGGATCCCGTCCGCAACACTCTGAGCGTCGGAGAAGTGCGGCACTACTGGTCCGCGCTCCAGACCGCGCTCGCCGCGAGACAGCGTCCCTTGCAGGATCGTGCCGAGGCGCGCGAGGAGTTGCGCGAGCTTTTCTCACGGGTGGTCGCCGCACGGCTCATGGCCGATGTGCCGCTCGGTGCTTTCCTGTCCGGCGGCATCGATTCGTCGCTGGTCGTGGCGCTGATGGCTCAGCAGACTGGGCAACCCGTGCGCACGTTCACCATCGGCTACGACGACCCTGTCTATGACGAGTCGACGCACGCCGCCGAAGTGGCACACAGCCTCGGCACCGTGCACCGCTGTGATCGCGTGACGCCGGCCGAAGCGCGCGAGGCCATCATGCACATGCCAGCGATCTACGATGAGCCGTTCGCCGACTCATCCCAGATCCCGACTTACCTCGTGTCGAGCACCGCGCGCAAGGCCGTTACCGTCGCGCTGACGGGGGACGGGGGCGACGAGCTTTTCGGTGGCTACGACCGCTACTTCGTCGGTCAACGCGCCTTTCCGGTGATCCGGTCGGTACCGCGCTGGGTGCGGCGCCCGATGGCGGCGGCGCTACGCACCCTGTCGCCGGGATCATGGCAGGCGCTGCTTCAGGGCGTGCGCCGGGTGGGCGGCGCGCGCTGGTTTGCGGACGTGTCCGGGGAGCGGCTGCACCGTCTCGCGCTGCAGCTGCGGGCGGCCTCCGAAGTGGAAATGTACGAGATCATGATGGCACGACCGGAAGATGCCACTGTGCCCTTGTACGGATTCGAGGAGCGTCAGGCCGTGCACGGTGGCGCACGCGGCTGGCCACGCTCGCTCGCGACCGCCGAGTCGATGATGCTATTCGACACGCTCAACATCCTCGCAGATGATTTTCTGGTCAAGGTGGATCGCGCCTCGATGAGCGTCGGTCTCGAGACCCGCGCTCCGTTTCTCGATCCGGAGCTGTTCGAGTTTGCCTGGCGCATGCCGCTCGGCTGGCGCATGAATGCAAACACCGGCAAACTGCTGTTGCGCGAAGTCCTGAACGAGTTTGTTCCGTCGGCCATCGTCGAGCGCCCGAAGCAGGGCTTCGGTATTCCCGTCGGCGCGTGGGTCAAGGGCCCGCTGCGCGATTGGGCCGAAGCGCTTCTGGATGAGCGCCGCCTTCGACAGGAGGGCTTTCTGGCACCGGCGCCGATCCGCCGCAAGTGGGCCGAGCACCTCGCCGGCACTCACGATCGGCAGAACGAGATCTGGTGTGCGATCGTATTTCAGGAGTGGCTCGCCGACGCTCGGGCGCACGCCCGCACCGCGGGGAGGCTGCTGACTGAGGCGCTGCCCGCCTAGCTGGGCGGAGGCAGTCCGACCGGGCGCACTGAGCCGTCGCGCTCGTTCACCACGGCAAAGGCGCCGGCAAGAGACGCCGGCACGCGCACGCGCGGCCCGCCGGGGATCGTGACTTCGACCTCCGTAGCCGCCTCGAGTGGCGCGAATGCATAGACGAGCCATTGACGCGCGGGCCGCTGACCGAGCTCAAGCGCAAGCGCGTAGACCCGCAGCGCCGTCGTGAGCTCCCATGGCCGCGGGGGATTCTGCGGCGAGTCGAGCAGGAACCAGCGCGGCCGGTTGGCGAGCTCGGCGGGCAACGCCGCCTCGTAAGGGTGGCCGCCGCGGGGGTTCACGAGCAGCGCCCCGCGGCGCCAGAACGAACGCAGCGTCGGATCTTTGTGCACGCGCGCGACCGCGGCGAGAATCGCATCGAAGGAGGCTCCGAAACGGATGCGGTCGTCCTGCTCGAAGAACGCGCGCACCACGCGCGGGCGCAACAGCCACATGCCGAACTGGGTCAGGCCGCCGTAGCGCTGCGGTGTGAACTGCTGGCCGTGGAGCGCATAGAA
>JASHTN010000025.1 GCA_030040525.1 Gammaproteobacteria bacterium
TGAGGCGAACGCGCGGGAGGGGATTGGTGTCGATTGGCCGATCCGCTATGCGGATATCCAGCCGTGGTACGACTACGTGGAGCGGTTTGCCGGCATCAGCGGGGAAGCGCTGGGACTCGCGCACCTGCCGGATGGGGTTTTTCAGAAGCCGATCGAGCTGACAGCGGTAGAAAAAGCGCTTCGGGAGCGCATCCGTGCGCGCTATCCGGAGCGCTATCTGACGATCGCCCGCGCAGCGGTGCTCACCGAACCGATCGGGGATCGGCTGCCGTGCCACTACTGTGGCCCGTGCTGGCGAGGGTGCTCCACCGGTTCCTATTTCAGCAGCTTGAGCTCGACGCTGCCGGCTGCGCAGGCGACCGGGAAGCTGACGTTGCGGCCGGATAGCATCGTGCACAGCCTCATCTACGACGAGGCGCGCGAGCGGGCGACTGCCGTTAGAGTGATTGATGCGCGCACCCGCGAGATGGTGGAATTCAACGCGCGCGTGATTTTTCTCTGTGCCTCGACGCTCGGCTCCACACAGATACTGCTCAACTCGAAATCTGCACGCTTTCCGAACGGGCTAGGTAATTCGAGCGGTGTACTGGGGCACTACCTGATGGATCATCACTATGGCGCAGGTAGCAGTGCCGAGATGCCCGGCTTCGAAGATCACTACTACTACGGCCACCGACCGATCGGCTTCTACGTGCCGCGTTATCGCAATATCTCGCCCGCAACTCGGCGTTCGGACTTCGTTCGCGGCTATGGGCTGGAGGGCAGCAGCAGTCGGCCGGTCTGGAATAATCGTGGAATGAGTTTGCCTGGCTTTGGCGCTGAATTTAAAAGAAGTCTCCGCGATCCCGGCGTTTGGACTATCGGGCTAAGCGGGTGCGGCGAGACACTACCGCGATACGAGAATCATGTCCGTCTGCATGAGAGTCGGACAGATCCGTTCGGGATTCCGGAGCTGGTGTTCAACTGTGGATGGGGTGAGAACGAGCAGGCGATGAGCAAGGACATTGCAGAGTCGACGGCGGAGATGTTGGAGGCTTGCGGAGGGAAGAACGTGAGCAAAGAAGACGGGTACCTCGGTAGCGGGATCGAAGACAGTCCGGGATTAGGCATACATGAGATGGGGACGGCTCGTATGGGCCGCGATCCAAAGACCTCCGTGCTCAACGCCCACAACCAGTGCCATGAGGTACCCAACGTGTTTGTGACGGATGGCGCCTGCATGACTTCCTCAGCCTGTCAGAATCCCTCGCTCACTTACATGGCCCTCACCGCACGCGCGTGCGACTTTGCCGTTCAGGAACTCAACCGGCAAAACTTATAGGGATTCCATCATGAGCAGGCGCGAAATGCTCGAACGCGTGGCGTTGTTGATGGGTGGCCTTCCATCTGCTTAAAGAGCTGACCCTGATCGGTTATTACCGCTCGGAGATTGGCGCGACGCAGGAGCAGAGGTGGCTCGTGGTCCCCGGGTACTAGTAGGGTGATGTGCCCTACAAGCAGATCGGCAGAACCTGGTCTAGCCCCTGGCTCAGGCATATCGACATAGGCGCAGGAGCTAGGCGGACCGTGGTTGGGCTGCAGGCAACCTGTCGCATCATGGGTAACACCAGGTGGGCACGGCACGGTGGTATTGAGCCCCCCGGCGCGATATCCATCGTCCACGGTTGCATAGACCATGAGAGCCGGTGTGAAGCGATAGGAGGTGTTGATTTAAGGAGTGGAGTGTCGACTGACGGCCCCGTTAGATGGACGCTTGTCATTTGCGCCCGTGGACCAGCGGACAGTGCGAACATCGTACGCTCGAGCGCGTAGAACTTGCGCAGAGTTTCCCTACGCGCCTCTTAACGCCTCTTCGGTCATGAATGTTCTCTCTGACGACCGTTTGCGCTGATTTCTATCAACCGAGGCCCGCTATGCAGCACTGCGCGGCTTGTAGACTACGCAAACTTCTGCGCACGCAAGACTGCGCAGGCGATGAAGAGTGAAAGAGTCAACCATAGTCAGTGAGGGATGCCCCGCGCCGGTTGATGCGGGTCGCAATATGAAATGGGGGACGCATGGAAATCATGGTGAAACCAGCAACAGCTGCTACGACCCGTCGCCACTTCATACTCTGGGCCGGAACGTTGGCGGCCGCGCGTTTTGTGCCGGCCCTCGGAAGCGACTCCGACGCAATCGCGCCGCAGCCCTACTTCGCCGCGTTGAATCGCGCGCTCGAGACGCTTGCGAAACTGGGGGCTCCGGTAGCCGAGGCCGATGCGAAACAGCTCGCGGCGCTGACCCATCAAAGTGACCAGGCCGCCGTCGAGGCGGCCGAAAAAATCATCGATCGCTATACGCTGGTGCGAGTCGCCCTCGGCGCAGACGGAATTGGACGCACTGTGGCGGCCGGCGTGCAAAGAACCCTCATCGAGCAGGGCTGGAGCGTATTCCTGGTGCGGGTGTCCAATCCCTTTGGCCTCACGCGCGAACTCAGAACTGATGGCGGGATAGACCTTTCGCCCTCCACCGGCGCCTCTCGTCCCGAGATACCCGACTCAGTCAATCCGGTTTCCGAGATTTCATCGAGCTGGTACCAAGGCGAACTCTACGAAGCGCCTCCCCTGCAGGCTACGCTGTCAGGCGCGCCTGTGGAGTATCGGGTCATCCAGCTCTACAGTCGCGATCGCGGGCGGCGCAGAGCGAATCTCTATTTCGTTGCGCCGCAGGGACAAAGAGGGTGGAGCTGGATGGCGGATATCGCGCGGCGCAAGGCCGCTGCGCTGCAGTTTGATTGCCTTCCGTCTCGCGATGTGCTGCTGCGCATCCATGATGCGGATGGCCGCGGGTGCATGGCATCGCTGACGATCAAGGACACACTTGATCGGATCTATCCCCTGCAGGCCATGCGGCTGGCGCCTGACATGTTCTTCCAGCCTCAGATCTATCGGGCGGATGGCGAGACGGTACGGTTACCGGACGGGGAGTACACGGTAGAGAGCCGGCGTGGACCGGAATTTCTGCGCACACTGCAGACCGTGGTGGTGAGGGAAGGACAAAGTCTGAGTGAGACCCGGTTGGAGCGCTGGATCGATCCAGCGAAGTGGGGATGGTATTCAGGAGACACCCACATCCACGCGGCGGGATGCAAACACTACGAACATCCGACCGAGGGGGTTTCGCCCGAGACCATCATCCGCCAGGTGCGGGGTGAGGGGTTAG
>JASHTN010000288.1 GCA_030040525.1 Gammaproteobacteria bacterium
CAGCGAACGGTGTGCGTCGAGGGCACGGTCGAAGCCGTCGTAGCCGACGTCGCGCCCGCCGACGATGGCGAGCACATCGCCGCTGTGTGGCGCGGTCACGACCACCGCGCCTTCGAGGCGCGCATTGCCGTGGCGCTGCGCGCGGTCGAGCCGCGCCAGCTCGCGCTCGAGCGCGTTCTCGGCCTCCTCCTGGACGCGCGGCTCGAGGCTCGTGTAGATCGAGAGGCCCGCCTCGGTGAGGTCCTGCTCCGGGTAGTCGCGTCGCAGCGTGCGGCGCACGAAGTCGAGATACGCCGGATAGTAGGCACCCGAAGGACGCGCGCTGACTCCGAGCGGCGCGCGCGCCGCAGCCCGCGCATCCGCCGCCGCGACGACGCCCTGTGCGGCGAGGATCTTCAGCACCAGGTCGCGCCGCGCGAGCGCCCGATCGGGATGCCGCCGCGGATCGTAGTACGACGGCCCGCGCACCTCCGCGACCAGCAGCGCGACTTCCGGCAGGTCGAGCTCGGAGAGCGGCTTGCCGAAATAGAACTGGCTCGCGAGCCCGAAGCCATGGATCGCGCGGCTGCCGTCCTGGCCGAGGAAGATCTCATTGATATAGGCGTTCATGAGATCCGCCTTGCTGAAGTGCGCATCGAGCGCCATCGCCATGATCGCCTCGCGCACCTTGCGCGAGAGCGTCTGGCGGGTGGAGAGGAAATAGCTGCGCACGAGCTGCTGCGTCAGCGTGCTTGCGCCCTGCTCGATCTGTCCGGCCCGTGCATTCACCCACAGCGCGCGCAGCATCGCCGCCGGGTCGACGCCGTGGTGGGAGTCGAACTTGCGGTCCTCGACCGCCTTGAGCGCCTTCGGCAGGAGCGGCGGCACCTCCTGCGGCGTGACCACGATGCGATCCTCGCCGTGGATCGGGAAGATGCTGCCGATCAGGAGCGGCTCGAGCCGCATCACGGGAAGCTCCTGCCCCTGGGTGTCGCGCAGCTCCTCGATGCCGCCCGGACCGGTCATGACGCTGATCAGCAGCGCATCCCGCTGCTCGTCGGCAAAGCGCGCCGGGCGCAGCGCGACGTCGACACGGGTGCCTGCCACGCGGTAAGTGCCGGGACGGTCGGGCAGGGCCACGCGCTGGTAATGCAGGCGCTGCAACTCGTGCTCGAGCGCCGCTGGCGTGAGGGGCAGGCCCGCGTAGAGCTCGAGCGGCGCGGCATACACCTGCGCCGGCAGCGTCCAGCGGCGGCCTTCGAACTGCCGCACGGCCATGCGGTCGAGGTACAGCACGTACAGTGCGCAGGCGATGAGCCCCGCGCCTGCGACCAGCAGCAGCCGGCGTCTCAGATGAACAGCTCCGCAGCCGGAGCGCGCAGGTTGTAGTCCGAGCTCATCGCGTGTCCGTACGCCCCGGCATTGGCGATCACGAGCACGTCCCCCTCATGGGTCAGCGGCAGCAGCCGGTCGTGCCCGAGGACGTCCGCGCTTTCGCAGATGGGGCCCACGACGTTCACCAGCTCGGTGGCCGGCTGGTCGGCGCGCGTGAGGTTGGCGATGTCATGATACGAACCATAGAGCGCCGGACGGATGAGTGAGTTCATTCCCGTAGTCACGCCGACGAAATGCACGCCGCCCTTGGATTTGAGCTGTGTGACCCGGGCGAGCAGCACCCCGGCGTTCGCCACCAGGTAGCGCCCCGGCTCGAGCCACACCTCGAGGTGCGGCTGCTCGGCACGCACCGCCATGAGCAGCGTGTCGAGCTTGCGCAGATCGACTCCGGGCTGGTCGGGACGCTCGGGCACCCCGAGGCCGCCGCCGACGTCGATCACCGAGACGTCCGCGAGTGCCTGCGCGGCCCCGGCGAGCAGCCGCGCGGTGTGCTCCCAGCTGGTGACGTCGAAGATGCCGCTGCCGACGTGCGCCTGCAGTCCAACGATGCGCGCGCCGGCCGCCTGCGCCAGCGCGGCGAGCTCGCGGACGTCGCCGATCGGCACGCCGAACTTCGAGCGCGTCCCGGCGGTACGCACGTGGGTGTGATGGCCGCGGCCGACGCCGGTGTCGAGGCGCACGAAGATCTCCCGCCCGCGAAACAGCTCCGGCCAGGCAATCAGCGCATACGGGTTGTCGACGGTGACGCGCACGCCACGCTCGAGCGCCCAGGCGTACTCCTCGCGTGGAGCAAAGTTGGGCGTGTAGAGAATGCGCAGCGGGTCGAGATCGGCAAAGAGCTCGAGCGCCCGCTCGGCCTCGCCGCGCGACACGCACTCGAACTCGATCCCCTCCGCGTGCAGCGCGCGCAGCAGCTGCGGATGCGGGTTGGCCTTCATGGAGTAATGCACCCGGCCGAGGGAGTGCAGCCCGCGGAGCGCGCGCGCCGCCTGGCGCACCGTGTCGAGGTGGTAGACGAAGGCCGAAGCACGCTGCCCGAGCGCCGCGAGCAGCTCCGCGCGCCGCACCCGCCACCATGGCACCTGGCCTGCGGCCGCCTCGCCGGGCTGCGAGAACAGCTGCTGCCAGGTGGGCCCGAGCACCTTATCCCCGGGTACCGGGCGGATCAGCAGCTCGTGCAGCTGCTCGACCAGGCGGCTGCCCTGGCTCTCGTCGACGACGAAGGTGAAGTTCAGGTCGTTGGCGGCCTGGCTCACGAGGTGGATCTTCTGCTCCTCGAAGAACTCGAAAGCGCCGCCGAGCTGATGGAGGATGGCGCGGATGTTGCGGCCGACGAGGCTCACCGAGGCGCATGGGCCGATCACCTGCACGCGGCACAGCCGCGAGAGATCGGCGACCAGCTCGGCGACCTGGGTGTTGTTGAGCGTGTTGGCGGCCGGATCGAGTGACACGGTGACGGTCGTCTCGGAGGTGGATACCAGGTCGACCGACATGCCGTGCTGCTTGAACACCTGGAAGGCGTCGGCGAGAAAGCCGACCTGGTGCCACATGCCGGGAGTGTCGAGCGAGATGAGCGTGATGCCCTTCTTGGTGCAGACCGCCTTCACCTGAGCGCCGCCGTCGGCGCCTTCGGCGGTGAGCAGCGTGCCTTCGAGCCCCGGCGCCTGCGTGGCATATACGTAGAGCGGGATGCGGTACTGGCGCGCCGGCAGGATGCAGCGCGGGTGCAGCACCTTGGCGCCGCTGGTGGCGATCTCCTGCGCCTCGTCGTAGTGCAGCGCGCGCAGCAGCCGTGCCGTCGGCGTCGCGCGCGGATCGGCGCTGAACATGCCCGGCACGTCGGTCCAGATCTCCAGCCGCTGCGCCCGGAGCTTCGCGGCCAGGTAGGCGGCCGAGGTGTCCGAGCCGCCGCGCCCGAGGAGCACGGTGTTGCCTTCCTCGTCGCTCGCGATGAAGCCCTGGGTGACGACGAGCGGCGCGAGGCCCTCGAGCCGCTCTGCAAGCGAGGCGTCCGGCTCGAAGCTGCATACCGCCGCCAGCATGCTCGCCCGCCCGCCGCCGCTCTGGCGTGCCTCGGCCCGCAGCATGCTGCGGGCGTCCGCCCAGGCGACCGGAAGCCCGCGCGCCGCGAGGAAGCGCGCCCCGATCCGGGTCGCCATGAGCTCCCCCATGGCCAGCACGCGCGCCCGGGTGCGATCGCTGACCTCGCGCACCAGCGCGACGCCGGCGGCGATCTCGCGCAGCTCAGCGAGGTGCCGCTCCACCTCCTCGCCGACCGGCACGCCGATCTCGGCGGCCAGACGCCGGTGGCGCTCCTCGATGGCGCGCAGCTCCTCCTCCTGCCCCTGGCCGATCGCCGCGTCGAGGAGTCGCTCCAGGCTGTCAGTGATCCCGGTGAGGGCGGAGTGCACGATGAGCAACCGTGCGTCGCTGCGCAGCCGCTCGGTGGCGACCCGCTCGATGTTCAGCCAGTTGGCGAGGGTGGAAACGCTCGTGCCGCCGAACTTCAGGACGATCCAGGCGGACGGCGGACGGGTCACTGCGGATGCTCCTCGTGGGGAGACGGGGCACTTCGCGCGCGGGGACCGGGCCGGCTTGCGGCGCCGGGCGCGCGAGCCCCTACACCTCGTCGTCGAAGTCCTTAAGATCCTTTTCGAGCTTCTTGTCCGCAAGGACCTCCTCGAGACGGCTCCAGGCCGCCTTGCCGCGCTTGCCCTGAGTGCGGACACGCCGGTCCACCCGGTCGAGCAGCCGATCGTAGTCGGTGCCGTCCTCGGGCGGAGTCGTCAGAAATTCCTCGTCGAGGTCGAACCCCTCGTTGTCTCGTTCCGACATCTGGCGGTTCAAATCCTGAATTAATTCAACGACTAAGGTGCCAATACGGCATGGAACAAGGCTGCGAACTATAACGAATTCGCGCCATTGTTCAACTTTAGGCCTGATCGGTCCGGTCGCGTACCACCACCGGGGCGCCCCGGCTCAAGCCTAAGCCCTCGGCAGCGCTGTGCTCGGCACGGGCGATCTCGATGACCCCGAAGGAATTGATCAGCGCCAGGTATTCCCCGGGGCGCGTATCCCCATACGTGCGCAACAACGGGAAGGCATGGTTGCCGGCGTGCACCAGCGGCATGCGGAAGCGCTCGAGGAGCGCTGCGTCAATGTTGGTGATCAGATTGCCGAAGTGGTCGATGGTGATGACGACCCCTGAGACGCTGCCCGCCTCGACCGTGGGGTCCTCCACCCAGGACGGCACCAGCACGTCCGCGACCTCGCCGAGCTCCCCCGGCGCACAATGCCCTGCGGCGAGCTCTGCCGCGACGGGCGCAAAGATGTCGCGGCCGTGAAAGGTCGCGCTCGGGTGCGTGATGCCGATGCGCGCGAGCCGCGCGGGCGTCAGGCGCACCAGCTGCACCTCGCGGCTGCGGCTCGCCACCGGGGCGAGCAGGCCGTTGTCGGGGGCAACAAAGAAATGTCCCTCGGCAGTCGCCACGATGATGTCGCGCGAGGTGCCGACTCCGGGGTCGACGACCGCCACGTGCACCGTACCGGGCGGAAAGAAGGCGAACGCGCGGGCCAGCCAGAAGCCGGCCTCCGCCGGCCAATGCACCACGATCTCGTGCGTCAGGTCGATGATCCGGGCCGCCGGAAAGCGCGTCAGGATCCGGCCCTTCATGACGCCGACGAACGGTCCCTGGTGTCCGAAGTCCGTCGTGATCGTGATGACGCCGGAGGGCGTCGCCGGACTCATCGTCCGATCACACGCCCGCTGCCGGCCGCACCGCGACTGCCTTCGGCGCACCCGCGGCAGCGATCCGTGTAGGGGACGGCGGCGAGGCGCTCGGGCTCGATGTCACCGCCGCATACCGAGCAGGTGGTGTAGCGACCCTGCGCCAGGCGGCGCAGCGCCGCCTCGACCTGCTGCAGCTCGGCGCGTGCGGAATGCGAGATCGCGCCGAGCACGTCGTCGTTCTCGCGTTGCGTCACCTGCTCGGCGAAGTCCGCCGAGAGCGGGTCGGCCTCGTGGCGCAGGTCGGCGCTCGCGTCGTTGGCGCGCTGGCGCAGCTCGTCGCGCCGCTTGAGCAGCCTCTCGCGTATCGATGGGATATCCACGTGGATCTCCGGGCACCCCGGGGCCTGTCGTGCCTGTCCCCGGGGCGTGTCAGGTTGAGTGAGTGGGCTGGCGCCGCTGCTCGAGCCAGGATTGCAGCCGATCGAAGGGCTCGACGAACTTGGCGACACCTTCGCGCTCGAGCTGCATCGCGACCGCCTCGAGATCGATGTCCAGCCGCTCGAACGACTCGCGCGCATCGCTCCCCTCGGCGATGTGCCGCTCGAGACGCAGCTCGGGCCGCCCGAGCCGCCGGTAGGCGTTCAGGGTCTCGAGCGGCATGGTGTTGACGGTGCCCTGCACGACCAGCTCCTCGACGTACTTGACCGGACTATAGGCCGGATCCTTCGTCGAGGTGGACGCCCACAGCAGCCGCTGCGGCTTCGCGCCCTGGGCCGCGAGCGCCTGCCACTGCGGGGTCGCCAGCAGCTCCTCCAGGATCTCGTAGGCTCGGCAGGCGCTGGCGATCGCGGCCTTGCCGCGCAGCGCGCGCGCGGCGGGCTGGCCGCGGCCGGCGAGCGCATCGAGGAGCTTGTCGACCGCGGTGTCGATGCGACTGAGGAAGAAGCTCGCTACGGATGCGACCGAGGCGAGCGGCTGACCGGCTTTGGCCCGGGCGGTGAGTCCGTCGAGGTAAGCGCGCGCCACGGCGCGGTAGCGCTCCGGGGAGAACAGCAGCGTCACGTTGACGTTGACGCCCGAGGCGATGAGGTCGCGGATCACCGGCAGCCCCGCCTCGGTGCCCGGGATCTTGATGAGCGCGTTCGGCAGGCCGAGCCGCTGCCACAGGCGGCGTGCCTCGGCCAGGCTGCCCGCGGCGTCGTAAGCGAGGTGCGGCGACACTTCGAAGCTCACGAAGCCGTCGCCGCCGCCGCCGGCGTCGTACTGCGGGCGCAGCAGCTCGGCGGCCGCACGCACGTCGTGAATCGCCAACTCCTCGTACAGGCTCGTGGCCGAGGACACCTGCGACAGCAGCTGCGCGATCGGCTGCGCGTACTGCGGGTCGTTCATCATCGAGTGGGCGAAGATCGCCGGGTTCGAGGTCACCCCGGCGACGCCGTCCTCGCGGATCAGGCGCGCAAGGCTCCCGTCCTCGAGCATGGCGCGACCGAGGTCATCGAGCCAGACACTCTCGCCGAGCCGGCGCAGTTCCAGCAGCGGGTTGGATACGGATGAGGCCATCGCGTGCGTCCCCCACGAGAGTAGCGCAGCTGACAGCACGAGTCTCGCGGTTTCGGTGCGGATGTGCGTAAATCTCCGGGCTAAGGGCCGCACAGGAGTCGCCGACATGACCGAAGTCCAGAATGGCGGGACGCTCACCGAGGAGCTGCGCACGCTGGTGAGCGATGCCGAGGCGCTGCTGCGCGCCGGCACGGGCGCCGACAACACCCAGGCGGCGCGGGAGCGCATCCAGGCGACGCTGCAGGAACTGCGCGGACGTCTGGCCGCACTCGAGCAGGAGGCGAGCACCCGGGCGCGGGAGGTCGATACCTATGTGCGCGACAACCCCTGGCAGGCGATTGCGATCGCGGGCGGGGTCGCTCTGCTGGTCGGGCTCATCATGGGCCGCAGGGGATGAGCGCACCGGCCGCCTCCGCCGGCACGGACGAGGAGCCCGGTCACGGACCCGGGGTGCGTGAGCTGCTGACCACAGCGCTCGATGCCTTCCGTACCCGGTTGGATCTTGCGGCGGTCGAGCTCGAGATTCACCTGCTCGCGCTTGCGCGCATGCTGGTGTGGGCGGTGGCTGCGATCGTCTGCGGGCTGCTGGCCGTCGCCTTCAGCGTGACAGCGCTGATCGCCGCGCTATGGGACACGCACCGCTCGATGGGCCTGCTCGCGGGGAGCCTGTTGTTCCTCGTGTTCGCGGTGCTCTGCGGTCTCGTCGGCGCGCGCGCGTTCCGCGGCCAGCCCGGCATTCTGTCCGGCTCGCTCGAGCAACTCGACGAGGACTACAAGCGCATGGGTGCCGGACGATGAGCCGGCGCGTCGAGCTCGAGGCGCGCCGCCGCGCCCTGCTCGCCCGTTGCGAGCAGCAGCGCGCCGAGCTCACGCGACAGCTCACGCAGCTGCGCTCCGCCGGCCTCCTCGGGCTGCTGTCCCCGGGAGCATCGCCCGCGCGTGCCGGGAGCAGCGCGGCGCACCACCCGCTCGCCTGGGTGCTCGCGATCGGGGCAATCGTGCTGCTCGGCCGCACGCGCGAAGCGCTGAAGCTCCTCGTCTGGGTGCGCACCGTGCTGGCACTGGCCTCGCGTGCTGCGCAGGTCGTGCGCCTCGTCGCCAGCTTGCGCGCAGCGCGGCCCCAGCCGGAGGCCGAGCCCCGGATCCGATCCGTGTCCTGAGTGTCAGCGCCGCACTGTCGGGGACGCGGAGTCGCTCCCGGTCGCGAGGGTCTGCGTCGCGGTGGTCTGCGTCGCGGTGGCCTGCGTCGCGGTGGCCTGCGTCGCGGTGGCGCTCTCCGGGCTGTCGGCGGCGAGGCCGACGACCGTGGGAATGCCGCTGGCGGCGACGAGGGTCGCGCGCGCGAGGTCCCAGTTGATGGCGGCCGTGTCGTTGCCGACCGCTTTGTCGAGAAGCTTCGACAGCACGTCGAGGTCCGGATCGACGCTCTGACCTTCGGCGTCCACCGGCGGGTGCGCCTCGACCAGCAGCTGGCCGTCGACCCACGCCACCTTGACCGGATCGTTGATGAGCCAGACCTTGGTGCCGACCGGAATCAGTGGGAAGAGCGCCGCCACATCCTCCGGGTACATGCGGATGCACCCGTGTGTGACCGACATGCCGACGGCGATCGGGTTGTTGGTACCGTGAATCATGTACTCGCCGTTGCCGGCAGCGAGCCGCAGCGCGAAGTCGCCGAGCGGGTTGTCCGGTCCCGGCGGCACTACGTCCGGAATCGGATCACCGTTCTCGGCATGCTCCTTGCGGATGGACTTCGGCGGATACCAGGCTGGATGCTTGATTTTCGCGATGACCCGCGTCTCCCCGATCGGGGTGCGCCAGTCCATCTTGCCGATGCCGACCGGGTAAGTGATGACGACGGCCGGCTCGCCCCTGCGGTGCGGCGGGTAGTAGTACAGTCGGTGCTCCGGCAGGTTCACCACGATGCCTTCGCGCGGACCCGGCGGCAGGATGCGCCGCCCCGGCAGCACCACCTGCCTGCCGGCGCCGGGAATCCAGACATCGAGACCGGGGTTGGCGCGGATGATCTCGTAGTAACCGAGGCTATAGCGATGGGCGAGCTCGGGCAGACTGTCGGCGTACACCGTCGTGATGGTCACATTCTCGCCGACGACCGCGGAGCCGTCCGTGGGCAGCGCGACGATCTCCGCGAAGGCGCATGGCGCGCACAGGATCAGCCCGAGGCCGAGCGCAGCGAGCGTTGGATGTCTCACTGTTGCGTCCCGAAACAGAATGTATCCCATTGATTTGACGGCAGCGCCGATTTGACGCGACCCCGAGGTCCCGGTTCCCACATCGGCCTCTATTGTAGAGGATTCCTTTACCATCGCGCGCGGTGAGTGCCCCTCGCAAGCTGCCCCGCGCCTTCTTCGGCCGCAGCGCGCTCGTCGTTGCGCGCGAGCTCATCGGCATGCATCTGCTGCGCGACGACGGCGAGTGCGTGCGCCGCGGCCGCATCGTCGAGACCGAGGCGTACCCGGGTCCCGCCGATCGGGCGGCACACTCCTCGCGCGGGCGTACGGCGCGCACTGCGGTGATGTTCGGGCCGCCGGGATATGCCTACGTCTACTTCATTTACGGCTTCTGGAACTGCGTGAACGTCGTGACCGCGCGTGCGGGGCTGCCGCACGCGGTGCTGTTGCGCGCGCTCGAGCCACTCGACGGTCTCACCGAGCGCACCTCGGGGCCAGGGCTGCTCTGCCGGGCCATGCACATCGATCGGCGCCTGAACGGCGCGGACCTCCTCGGCGAGGAGCTGTGGCTCGAGCGCCCGGCAAGGCGGCCGCCGCTGCGCATCGGGCGCAGCACGCGCATCGGCGTTGAGTACGCGGGCGAGTGGGCTGCGCGACGCTGGCGCTTCTTCGACCGCGCTTCGTGTTACGTTTCCACCGCCAGACGGAGGACCAACTGAATGTCCATACGCAGCCCTGCCCGCATGATCCCGGTAAGCGCCGCGCTGTGCGTGCTGACGGCAGTGCTGCCGCTGGCCGCCGGGCCCGTCAGCGCCCAGGCCGTAGAGGGACGCGACTACCGCACGCTCAACCCCGCGCAGCCGACCAGCACTCCGCCCGGCAAGATCGAGCTCATCGAGTTCTTCTCCTACGGCTGTCCGCATTGCAGCGATTTCTATCCGCTGCTCACGGCCTGGCTGGCGAAGCAGCCCAAGGACGTCGTGCTCAAGCGGGTGCCGGTCGGCTTCGGGCGCCCGCAGTGGGTAAATCTGGCGCGCGCCTACTACGCGCTGCTCGACAGCGGCGAGCTCGAGCGGCTCGATGGGGCGCTGTTTCATGCCATCCACGAGGAGCACCTGTCGCTGTTCGACCTGGAGACCCTCGCCGCCTGGGTCGGCAAGCACGGCGGCAACGCCGACCAGTTCACCAATGCCTACACCTCCTTCGGCGTCAACAACCAGACGGTGCAGGCCGATCAGATGGCCGAGGATTACCAGGTCACGGGAATTCCCACGCTCGCGGTGAACGGCCGCTACGTCGTGCTGGGCGAGGAGCGCGCGGCCGATGAGCACGCCGCGTTCCTCGAGCTGCTCAAGACCGCCGACAAAGTGATCGCGCTGGCGCGGGCCCGGATGCATGCCGCAGCGCCTGCCGGCGCGCAGCGCTGAGCGAGCGCCTCAGGAGTCGGCCGCGCGGCTGAGCTCGAGCAGCCGGCTGCCCTCCGGCACCCGATCGCCGCGCGCGAAGTGCAGCGCCCCGACGGTACCTGCGTAGGGCGCAGTGACGGTGTGCTCCATCTTCATGGCCTCGATCACCATGAGCGTGTCGCCCGCCGCCACCTGCTGCCCCACCGTGACCGGCACCGCCACGACCACCCCCGGGAGCGGAGTCGTCAGTCCGCCCGCAGCGGCTGCGGCCGAGAACTCGCGCGTGCGCGGATCCTCGACGCTGAACTCGTAGTGCATCTGCTCCTGCCAGAGATGCACGCGCTCGCCGTCGGCGAGCCAGCGGGCCTGCCACCGCAGCT
>JASHTN010000289.1 GCA_030040525.1 Gammaproteobacteria bacterium
GGGCGCTGGCCGGCGTGACGCCGTCGATGCTGGTCAGCAGGTCCCCGGGCCGCAGCCCCGCCTCCTGCCCCGGGCTCCCGACATAGAGATTGGCGACCACGACGCCCCCCTGCGCGAGCCCGAGCTGCTGCGCCTGCTCGTCCGAGAGATCCTCGGGAACGATGCCCATCCAACCGCGGATCACGCGGCCGTGCGCAATGATGTCGCTCATCACTCCGCGCACCATGTTCACCGGAATCGCGAAGCCGATCCCCTCGACGCCGAGGCTCTTGGCGACCATGGCGGTGTTGATGCCGACCAGATTGCCGCTCGAGTCAACCAGTGCGCCTCCGGAGTTGCCGCGATTGATGGCCGCATCCGTCTGAATGAAGTCCTCGAGAGGCGCGATGCCGAGCTGCGAGCGGCTCACGGCGCTCACGATGCCGTGAGTGACCGTTTGCGAAAGTCCGAGCGGGTTGCCGATCGCGAGCACCACGTCCCCGACCCGCAGCTGATCGGAGCGACCCAGGGGCGCAACCGGCAGGTGCTGCAGATCGATCTTCAGCACCGCCAGATCGGTGTCAGGATCGCTGCCGACGACGTGTGCGGCGGCCACGCGGCCGTCGCGCAGCTGCACGCGGATCGAGTCGGCATTGGCGATGACATGATGATTGGTGACGATGTGGCCGGCCTCGTCAACGATCACCCCGGAGCCGAGCGTGCGCTCGATGCGCTGGCGGTAGCGCGGCAGAAACTCGCCGAACAGCTCACCGAGCGAAGGCGCCAGCCGCTCGGTGACCAGTCTGTCGGTGTAAACGTTGACGACCGCGGGAGCGGCGCGATCCACCGCGGCCGCATAACTGGCGAGCTCCGGCCCGGCCGCGGTGCGCTCGGGCGGCGCTGGCGCCGCGACGACGGCGGGCCGGGCCGGACTGCGCAGCAGCTCCGGCCGCAGCGCGACGATCAGGAAGGCCAGTGCCAAGCCTCCGATGACCGATCCGGCCACGAAGGTCAGTCCGCGGCCCAGGCGTTCGAGCATCGTGCACTCCGGGGGAACTTCGCGAGTGCGCCGACCGCGGCCGCACCCGGAAAGGGGTGTTCGTTTGTGTATAATGCGCCGCCCCCCGCGAGGTACGAAACTGCACCAGGCTTTTTTGGTCCGCGCGGCAGCGACGTGCGGACGCGAAAGACTGCGGCGGGCGTGTGGTAACGCGGGAGAGTGGCCAGAATGGCGGATGACGCAGCCGTCGCCGGCGAAGCGGTCGACCTGAGCCGGCGTAAATTCCTCACCCGGGCAACGATCGCCACCGGCGCGGTCGGGGTGGTGTGCGCCGCCATACCCTTCGTCGAATCCTGGAGCCCGTCCGAGCGCGCGCGTGCGCTCGGCGCGCCGACCGAGCTCGACCTCTCCAAGCTCGAGGCCGGCCAGATGGCGATCACTCTGTGGCGGCGCCAGCCCATCTATATCGTGAGACGTACGCCCGACATGGTGAACCGGGTGTCCGGTCACGATGCCGACCTGAAGGACCCGAAATCAGACGAATCGATTCAGCCCGACTACTGCAAGAATCCCGACCGCGCGCGCCTGCCCGAGTTCCTCGTGGTGATCGGCATCTGCACGCACCTCGGCTGCCTGCCGAAGCAGAAGTTCGCCGCCGGCGAGATCTACCCCTCCTGGCCGGGGGGGTTCCTGTGTCCCTGCCACGGCTCGCGTTTCGACCTCGCCGCCCGGGTATTCGACGGCTCGCCGGCCCCGACCAACCTGGTGATCCCGCCGTACTTCTACCCCAAGGAGAAGCTGCTGGTGATCGGCCAGGATGAGCAAGGAGTCGCCTCCTGATGGCCGCGAAAGGCGCCGCCCGCACTGTCCCGGCCAAGGGATTCCGCGCCTGGCTCAACAAGCGCCTGCCCATCGACGAATTCATCAGCAGCCAGCTGATCGGCTATTACGCGCCAAAGAACTTCAATTTCTGGTACTTCTTCGGCTCGCTGGCGCTCGTGGTGCTGGCGGTGCAGCTGCTCACCGGCATCTTTCTCACGATGTTCTACAAGCCGGGTGAGGTGACCGCGTTCGACTCGGTGCAGTACGTCATGCGCGAGGTGCCGTGGGGCTGGCTGATCCGCTACATCCATTCGACCGGCGCATCGTTCTTCTTCATCGTCGTCTATCTGCACATGTTCCGGGCGCTGCTGTACGGCTCGTACCGGGCACCGCGGGAGCTGCTCTGGCTGATCGGCATGCTGCTGTACCTGACGCTCATGGCCGAGGCCTTCATGGGCTACGTGCTGCCGTGGGGCAACATGTCCTTCTGGGGCGCGCAGGTGATCGTCAATGTGTTCGGCACCGTGCCGTTCATCGGCCCGGATCTCGTGCTGTGGATCCGCGGCGACTACAGCATCGCGGATGCGACCCTCAACCGCTTCTTCTCGCTGCATGTTTCGGCACTGCCGCTCGCGCTGCTGCTGCTGGTGCTGTTGCACCTGGTGGCGCTGCGCACCACCGGCTCGAACAATCCCGACGGCATCGAGATCAAGGAGAAGCTCGGGCCGGACGGGCATCCGCTCGACGGCGTTCCGTTCCATCCTTATTACACGGTCAAGGACTTCGTCGGCGTCGGGGTGTTCCTGATACTGTTCGCCATCGTGGTGTTCTTCGAGCCGACATTCGGCGGACTGTTCCTCGAGTCGCCGAACTTCGAGCCCGCGAATCCGCTGTCCACGCCGCCGGACATCACCCCGCAGTGGTACTTCACGCCCTACTACGCGATCCTGCGCGCCGTACCGAACAAGGAGTGGGGTGCGCTCGCGCTGCTCATGTCTCTGGCGTCCTTCCTGTTCCTGCCGTGGCTCGACCGCTCCCCCGTCAAGTCGATACGCTACAAGGGCTGGATGTCGCGCACCGCGCTCGCCGTGTTCGCCGTGAGCTGCCTCGTGCTCGGCTACCTCGGCCGCCAGCCCCCGCAGGGCGTGTACGTGGTGCTGGCGCGGATCTTCGGGCTGCTGTACTTCGCGTACTTCTGGCTGATGCCGTTCTACAGCCGCATCGAGCGCGTAAAGCCGGTGCCTGAAAGACTGGTCTACCATGCGCACTGAGCGTCCGCACGGATGCAGCGCGTGGGCGCTGCGCCTCGCGGCGCCGCTCGCGGTGCTGCTCGCGGCGGC
>JASHTN010000290.1 GCA_030040525.1 Gammaproteobacteria bacterium
GCAGGTCGTTCTTCGCGGAGATGATGCCGCGGGCGTGCTCCTCGAACCCGGGCGTGTGCTGCATGAGGTTGCGCATGGTGATCGGCTTGCCGTCGCGTCCGGGAATCCGGAAGTCGAGGTAGCGGTTGATGTCGGCATCCAGATCGATCTTGCCCGCCTCGACCTGCTGCATGACCGCGGTCCAGGTGAAGAGCTTCGACACCGAGCCGGGACGGAACAGCGTCAGCTTCGGATCGACGGGCTTGCGCTTCTCCACGTCCGAGAAGCCGTAACCGCGCTCGGTGACCACCGCGCCGTCCTTGACGATCGCAACCACCGCGCCCGCGATGTCGCCGCTCTTGAGCGCGTACGGCAGATAGCCGTCGAGCCACGCGTTGGCATCCTCGGCGGTGAGCGCGACGCCCTGTGCGGGCACCGTGGGTCCCTGCGCCTGCGCGATCGCACAGGTCAGGGTCGCGGCGCCGAGCACGGCCAGAAGCTTTTGTGTATTCACGAGTGCTTTCCCTCTGCCCGCTCTCAGGCGAGGCATGAGTCGACCAGTCGTTCGAATTCCCGCCCCGGACGCATCGGGTCCGCCGCCGGCAGCCCGAGCTCACCCGCCTCGCGGGCCAGGAGATCGCGCGCCTCGATGGGATCGAGGTGCGAGGTGTTGAGCGACACTCCCGCGCAGCGGATCAGCGGATTGGTGCGGCGGCCGAGGCGCACCGTGAGCTCGATCGTCTCGGCGATGCTCGGCAGCGGGTAATCCGGGTAACCGTGCACGTGCTCGCGTCCGGGCTCGTGACAGACCACGAACACATCCGGCTGGCTGCCGTGCAGCAGCCCGAGCGACACCGCGGCGTAGGCCGGGTGAAAGAGCGAACCCTGGCCTTCGATCACGTCCCAGTGGTCGGGCGGTGCGTCCGGGCTGAGCATCTCGGCCGCCCCCGCCTCGAAGTCCGCCACCACCGCGTCCATCGGCATGCCGCCACCGGCGATGAGGATGCCGGTCTGACCGGTGGCGCGGAAATCGGCCGAGCGACCGCGCGCGGCGAGCGCTCGCGCGAGCGCGAGCGCCGTGTACTTCTTGCCGAGCGCGCAGTCGGTGCCGACCGTGAGCAACCGCTTCCCGGTGCGCTTGCGTCCGGTGGCAATCGGGATGTTCGGCGGCGGCACGCGCACGTCAATCAGCTGGCGCCCGCAGCGCGCGGCCGCCGCGCGGAGCTCGGGGACGTCAGCGAGCTTGGCGTGTAGTCCGCTCACGAGGTCGAGCCCCGCCTCCAGCGCCTCGACGAGCAGCGGCACCCATCGCTCGCCGATGAAGCCTCCCATGTTGGCGACACCGATGACGAGACCGCGGGCGCCGCGCGCGCGCGCCTCCCGTGGGCGCAGGCGCGGCAGTCCCGTCGAGACCGTGCCTTCGGCGCACCCCCACTCACCGACGCATCGCTCGGGTATCCAGTCGCGCAGACCGAAGGCGGTCTTGGCAAGTGTGGGCTCGGTGGTGTCGCCGAGAAAGAGCAGATAGGGGTAGGGCAACGGCTGAAGTTCCCAGCGCGCTGGCGCGGATGCGTTCACTGCCGGCTAGCTCCAGCCGCGGAGCTCTGAAGACGCTGCCCGAAAAACTGATCGGCGGCGTGGAAGAAACTGATCCAGGAGGCGTAGCGCGAGAGATTGTGAATCTCGTTCGGCAGGATCATCTCGTCGTGCTCGATGTGATGCGCGCGCAGCGCTTCGATGAGCTCGGCGGACTGGCTGAAGGGCACGTCGCGGTCGTCATCGGCCTGCACGACCAGCACCGGCGATTTCCAGGCGTCGATCGTGGCAACGGGCGAGGACTCGAGCGCGAGGTGCGTGGCCTCGGGACTCGCGGGCAGGCCGATCGCCTTGAGGAACGTGGCCCAGTTGTAGAGTCCCGCATAATCCACACCCGCCGCGATGTCGCTTGACGCGCGCGCCAGGCCGAGCGCCGTCATCAGCCCGCCGTAGCTTCCGCCCCAGGTGCCGATGCGGTGCGCATCGACGTCCGCGCGTCCCTTCAGGTACGCGATGGCGCCGAGGAGATCGTTGAGCTCGCTCGCGCCTCCCGCGGCCAGGCCCGGGGCCTCGCGGAACTCGATTCCGTAGCCGCTCCCGCCGCGATAGTTGACGGAGAGCACGACGTAGCCTTCCGCGACGAAATACTGGTTGAGCGCATACATGAAGCTGTAGGCGTCCATGGGGTGAAACCCGAGCAGCATCTCTCGCTCCGGCCCGCCGTGAAAGAAGAGGATTGCCGCATGTCGCCCGGCGCCCTCGTGGCGCGGCACGAAGATCTGGCCATAGGCGCTCTGGCCGTCGCGCGCGGGGAAGCTCACGCTCGCAGGAGCGACGAGCTGCGCCTGCGGGAAGGAGGGCGGCACACTCCCGGGGGCTAGACTCTGCCAGCGGCCGGCCGCGAGCATCACCGGCGCGAGCGGCTCCGTCGCATCGCTCCGGAGCGCATAGAGCGTACCGTCGGCGCTGCTCTGCGGCGCATCCTCGATGGCGGGATCGCTCCCCGCGCGCAGCGGGCGGCCGTGATCCGGATCGACGCACCACACATGGAGGCGATCGCGGTCGTCCTGGTTCGAGGAGTACACGACACGGGAGCGATCGGGACTGAGCGAGATATGCGCGACTTCGAAGCGTCCCGAGGTGAGCGGAGCTGCGCTGCCGACGCCGCCTGCGGCTACTGCGTAGAGCTGCAGCCAGCCGGTCTTCTCCCACGGAAACACCAGACGGTCGTGCTGCGTCCAGAGCAGATTTTGCTCCGACTGGGTCGGCTGAAAGACGCTGCCCGCGCCTGCAGCGGCCACCCAGACCCGCTTACCCGCGCCTGTCTGTACGTCGGCGACCCGGATCGACCAGGGCTGCCCGCTGCGGCGGGTCACGAAGATCGGCACATCCTCCGTGGGCACGCGAATGAAGGCGATCTCGGACCCGGAAGGCGCGAAGGCCGGCGAGCTGTCCTGATCGAGACTCGGACTCAGCCAGGCGATGCGTTGCGTCGCGAAATCGTAGACGCCGATCAGGCTGTGTCGCGACCGGACACTGACGAACGCGAGCCGCCGGCCGTCGGGTGAGAAGGTGGCGGAGGCCACCTGTCCCTCGTCGACGAGCAGGGTCTGCGGCGCTCCCGCCCCGCCCGCGGCGTAGGACCAGATGCGCGGGCCGTCGACAAACACGAGGCGGCTGCCGTCCGGAGAGAATGCCGGCGAGTGGCCCGCATGTACCCTGCGCGCAGCTCCGCCGGCACTCGCAACGACCCAGACCTCCCGCGGTGTCGGTCCCTCGGCCGAGCTGTCGGTATTGGCCGGGCGGTCGTCCTCGAGAGAGCCTCCGCGCGTGAAGGCGAGCAGCTGCGCATCCGGCGCGAAGGCGAGCTCGCCGATGTTAAAGCCGTCGTCCCCCGTGAACGTCGTGACCGCGCGGCCTCTCATGCCGTGAGCGGCGTCAGCAACCCAGATGTTGCGGCACCCGCGGTCATCGAACACCCACGCGACCGCTTTCGCGCCGTGGGCGGCGACCAGCGACGACGGAAAGGGCGCCTGCATCACCTCTTCTATGGAGAAGGCCGCCGGGTGCGCCGGGACTGCGTTTGCGCTCAGGCCGAGGCAGATGGCGCCTGTCAGCAGACCCGCGAGCCGCCGCGGGCTCGCGCGGACGCCGCGCGCCGCGCGCCGTCGCCGCGATACGCAGCCCGCCTGCGCCACGTCCGAAGGGTGCTCCATCACCGCCGCGCCTCGAGGCTCAGAATCGCAGCGTCACGAGCGCGCCGACGGTGCGCGGCTGGATCAGTCCGATCTCGCCCCCGGAGCTCGGCGTGCCGATGTTGGCGTAAGAGCTAATGCCGCGCGCATCACCGAGGTTCTTCGCGTAGAGCTCGAATGACCAACGCGAGCTGTCCAGCCCGGCACGCAGGTTCACCATGTTGTAGCTCGGCAGGTCGGCGCGCGGATCGGGAACGAAAGCGACCGCGCCGTTCACGACCGTGGTGCTGGCCGCAAAGTCGCTGATACGCGATCCCGTGTAGCTCCAGGTCGCACCGACGAATCCGTCGAAGTCGCCCACGGCATGCCACTTGTAGGAGCCGTCGAGCGAGCCGCTCCACCGCGGCGCGTAAGGCAGCTCGTCACCGTCGGTGCCGCCGGCTGCGGGTGCGTTCGCGGTGAGGTAGGCATCGACGTAGGCGCCGGTCAGGAGGAAGTTCAGCCCCTGAGTCGGTGTCAGTCCGAAGGTCCATTCGATGCCCTTGCTCGTGGCCGTGCCGCCGTTGGCATTGATGCCGAAGTTCTCGATGTATTCGAACAGCTGGATCTTCTGCCAGTTGATGAGGAAAGCTGCGACGTCGACCGACAGGCGGTTGTCGAGGAAGCCGGTGCGCGTGCCGAGCTCGTAGTTGGTGGTCGTGTCGGCCTGATATTGGGTCGGCACGCCCGTCGGAACGAGGGGCGGCAGCGCGTTCGGGCCGCCCGGGCGGTAGCCGGTCGCAACGCGCGCGTAGATCATGGTGTTGTCGGTGATGTGCCAGCTCGGCGCGACCGAGTAGGTCCAGTCGGTGCCCGTCG